>DYCT01000131.1 GCA_019417975.1 Bacteroides sp. | reverse complement strand
CAAAAAGTGACATCAGTCCCCTACTTTTTTTATTTTATCACTCTGCTAAAATAAACATAATAGTCTTTCGGTATACCATAAGATAGGGCCTCAAGATATCTCAAAATGCTTTTTTATGTTACCTTTGCAAAAAGCCGATTGCTATATAGGCTACAACCTCTACCTATAAAGAATAGAATATGAAAATACTGTTTGCCCTCTGTTGCTGTTGCCTCATCGGATGCGGACATCCCTCACCCCAACCATCGGCAACGGAAGTACACAAGGTATCTCTGACGCCCGATAGCCTCTTGTTGCCACCTGTTCCACAGGCTCTAAGCCAAACAGCACGCTACCTCGACTCTTTAGGACTCATCAATATTGCCGAAGCAGACAGCTCTTTTGTTATTGACCTTATGTATACCCGTCGCGACAATTTCACCGGTACAGTGCTCTATGAAGACTTACACGAAGCTTACTTACACCCCGATGCTCTGAATAGTCTTTTAAAGGCGCAACAGCTGTTGCAGAAAAGACATCACGGATATAGCCTTATCATTTACGATGCTGCCCGACCGCTATCAGTACAACAAAAGATGTGGGACAAAGTAAAAGGTACCCCACAATACCAATATGTATCGAATCCGGCTCATGGAGGCGGATTACACAACTACGGACTGGCAGTGGACGTAAGCATCGTCGATGATGCCGGGAAACCACTTCCAATGGGAACTCAGGTCGACCACTTAGGGGTAGAAGCACACATCACAAACGAAAAACAACTGGTGGCTTCAGGGCGCATCACCCAAGAAGAACAAAACAATCGGTTGCTCTTGCGAAACATCATGCTACAAGCCGGTTTCCGCGTTCTTCCCACCGAATGGTGGCACTTCAACTGGACTGACCGCAACACGGCACGCAAAAACTATCCAATAATCAAATAAATGCCGAAAACATATCGTACTTTTACACTCTCTAATGCTGAATATTACAGAAATCCAAACATGGAAACGATAAACAAACCTAAATCCAGATGGCAGTGGCTCGATGCTGTAAAAGGCATTTCCATTCTTCTGGTAATGATATCACATATATGTGAATTACCTCCCTATTTGGGAAACGGCTGTGTATCACTCTTCTTTATCGTAGCAGGATATACTGCCCACAAACAAGGGTTTAAAGCACTTGTCGGCCAGAAAGCAAAAAGGCTGCTGATTCCTTACTTCTTCTATGGTCTGTCCTTCTTTTTTGCTTTCTGCATTCTGGCTCGCACATTCAACGTTTCTGCTTTCATCGGTTTGTTTTATTCACGCTATTGTCTGTACCCACTAAATACCGGCAACAATATTTTTCTTTTACAACAAAATGCTCCTCTTTGGTTTGCTACTGCCATGTTCGTCACCTATTTAGGATGGTATGTATTCTGCCGGATAAAAGAGAGTAGAACCTATACATCAGGGGCTGTAATCTTGTGTTTCATCCTATCCATAGCCATGCGGCACCTCCCCATCCTATTGCCTTGGAGCTTGGATGTTTCTTTCTTTTTCTTAATCTGTATGATTAATGGAAAATGCACCTATATGCATTCGTTCCACCTGCTAAAGAAAAAATACCGAATTCATTATATATGGATAACTGTACTTTATCTGGTACTATGCCATTTCAACGGAGGAAGCAATCCATCGGTCAGAGAATATGGCGACTTAGGTGCTCTTTCTATCTTTATAGAATCGGTTACAGCATTAGGAGAGGCTTTATTGTTAGGATGGCTATTCCAGCTGATTGGAGAAAACGCTATTGTGACCCGAACATTTGCATTTATTGGTAAACACAGCCTTCGATTGATGTGCATCCACTTACCAATCTTTTTCCTAATAACAGGGATACTACCTTCCACCAACAGCTATCTTTTGGCTGTCATTAAACTGACGGTAGTCCTTGCTATAAGCATAGCAATAGAACGCATAGCCCATAAACTTCACCTCAAGTATTTATAAAACTACGAAAAAACAGCTTCCGAAATCAGCCCTTTTCCGTTCGTTTTTTACCTTAGAAAGACTGTTTTCTTATAGCCCTCAAAACGAGCATATTAGGTTCAACCCAAAAGTATCTTAAGAGAAACCGCCAAACATCTTAAGATAAATGGCAAAGTATCTTAAGATATTTCGCCAAGTATCTTAAGATACTTTTCAGGGTCTATTAAGAGATTCCAAAAATTGAGGTAAAAAACACTTAAGACTCTTTTGCCTTAAATGCCAATGCATACATACGCATCTGCTTCACCATGGCGAGCAATCCATTGCTGCGAGTAGGAGACAAATGGTCTTTCAAGCCAATCTTTTCAATGAAATAAAGGTCGCTCTCCAGAATCTCGTCCGGTGTATGTCCCGAAACGACTTGAATGAGCAAAGCAATGATACCTTTCACTATCAGTGCATCGCTTTCGGCTTTAAACACCAGCTTACCATCTACCTCGTCGGCTTGCAACCACACTCTGCTTTGGCAACCATCAATCAGATTCTGCTCTGTCTTATATTGCGGGTCGAGCGGTTCCTGCTCATTACCCAAGTCTATCAATAACTGATATTTGTCCATCCAGTCGTCGAAACTGCTGAACTCTTCGATTACTGCATCCTGTGCTTCGTTGATCGTCATTTTTCTATGCTTTTACTTTTCATTGTAAATAATATGCAACAAGGTCTGTCCCACGGCTTTCAAGGTAGCCCGGTCTATGACCTCCATATTGTCGCCTACTGTATGCCAGAAAGCCCCAAAGCCATAATCTTCATCCATCGGAATAATATCGACCGTCGGGATTCCGGCAATCTCGTTCACAAACAAATGGTCGTCGGTAGCACCTCCTCCATCTTCGGGTATGAAATAAGAGCCATATCCGGCCTCGGCAGCCGCCTGCCAAACCTTATTAACCACCGACTTGGCACATCGGAGAGAATAAGCTTCCTTGTAGAAACGAGCTCCCTTACCGCCTACCATATCGAGCAAAATACCAAAACGGGCATGATAACCTTCGGTATGCGGAATACGTGACCAATATTGTGAACCCAAGCACCAATAAGTATCTTGATGAGTTCCGGTATAGAAATCGGGAGCACCCGAATCTTCGGCATCGAACAAAACAATATCAATTCCTATAGCAGGTGCCTGTTTCTGCAACTGGCGAGCAATCTCCAGAAGTACTCCTACTCCGCTGGCGCCATCGTTAGCTCCCAATATCGGTGTATGATGCTTAGAAGCATCTGCATCTTTATCAGCCCATGGACGTGTATCCCAATGAGCAAACAAAGCAACACGCTTCTTCAATTCCGGACGGTAAGCGCCAATGATGTTGCGTGACTTCATCACCTGTCCGTCATAACGAGTCAAATCAACAAACTGATTGTATACCTGAGCTCCGTAAGCCTCCAGCTTATCGGCCAAATATTGTCCACACGCCACATGCCCTTTCATATTGGGTACACGCGGACCAAAATCGACCTGTTCCTTTACATATTGATAAGCACTGTCGGCATCGAATTCCGGAACAGCTACTGTCACCTCTTGTTTGGCATTGGCACCTTTTTTTTCTGTCTTTACCTTATCGGCTCCACAAGCCATACAAAGTCCGGAAACAGCCATACAGACAAAGGCATTCGCTATTTTTTTTCCTATTTTCATACTTTCTTTTCCTTTTCGTGCAAAAGTAGCAATCTTTCGGCAATTAGTCCACTTCAGGTCCTAATGTTTTTAAATCGACCGCTTTCTTTGTCACCTTCAACTCTACCGTAGCTCCACAAACCATCGGGTAATTGGCAGAAACATGTCCTACCGGAAATCCAAAAGCAACCGGATAATTGTATTCCTTCACGATATCGGCTATCAACTCATAAACTTCCTTTCCAAAGGATTTGTCTTCTTCGTATTCTGTAAACTGACCGATTATCAATCCGGAAAGACGCTCCAATACCCCTCCCAATTTCAAATTCCACATCATTCGGTCAATGTGATAAGGACGTTCTCCAATATCCTCTATAAAAAGAATGGTATCTTGTGGTACTACATCGTAGGGAGTAGCACGCATCCCATAAAGCACAGAGAGATTTCCTCCCCTCAAAATGCCACGCGCCTCTCCCTTGCGGTTCAACTTATGCCCCTCAAACCGATAGGCAGGCAATTTACCGAACAACAAATCGCGAAGCGCTACTGTGCAAGGGTCATCCTCGGGCTCGACTGTGAGATGTCTGGCCATCAACGAATGAAGAGAAACGTAACCATGATACTGCATAAGTGCATGGAGCAAAGTAATGTCGCTATACCCCAACAGCCATTTGGGGTGTTGCTTGAAATTTGTAAAATCAAGCTTATCAACCAGATGAACCGCTCCATATCCTCCCCTACTACACAAAATGGCTTTGACTCGCTCATCGTCCAACGCACGTTGAAAATCGGCCGTACGTTGTTTTACCGTTCCGGCAAAACGTCCTGCCTCGCCATCAGCATAACGAGCAATGACCACCTCTAATCCCCACGACTGCAACCGCGCACGCGCACCAGCCAAAAAATGTTTGTCTATCTTTCCCGAAGGAGAAAGAATCACAACCCTATCTCCCTGCCGAAGATAAGGTGGAAATATCAATTCATCCATAACCTCTGTTTTAAACAAAAACTGCACAGAGAGGCATCCCCGTGCAGTTTATCTTTTCTATTAGTTGAAAACAAATTACATATAATCAGCCCAGTTAATCAAACGCATATCGCCCTTCTTATTAAGAGTGTCATGCATAGCCAAAGCAGCAGAAAGAACATGCGGAGTCTGGCCTTTCACTGCCTTCTTTACATAGTCCCAAAGAATATTCTTATAGTCGGGATGAGCACAATGCTCAATAATGGCATGAGCACGTTCCACCGGACTCTTACCACGCAAATCGGCAATACCCTGCTCGGTAATCAGAACATTGACAGAGTGCTCACTATGATCGACATGCGAAACCATCGGCACAATAGCACTGATTTTGCCTTCTTTGGCAACCGAAGGACAAGAGAAGATAGAGATATAAGAGTCGCGCGTGAAGTCGCCCGAACCACCGATACCATTCATCATCTTCGTACCACCGATATGTGTAGAGTTGATATTTCCGTAAATATCCGCTTCGATGGCTGTATTCATAGAGATAACACCCAAACGACGAATTACTTCAGGGTTATTGGAGATTTCCGATGGACGAATGATGAGCTTATCGCGGAAGAAATCAATATCACGATAAATACCATCCAAACACTCGTTTGTAACGGTCAAAGCACAAGTACTACCAAACTTCACGCGGCCTTGGCGCATCAAATCGATTACCGCGTCTTGAATAACTTCAGTATACATTTCAAAAGCAGGCACTGTCTTGTCACGTCCCAATGCACTCAACACAGCATTGGCTATATTACCTACACCCGACTGCAAAGGCAAGAAGGTAGAAGGTATGATGCCACGTTTCATATCAGCAATAAGGAAATCGGCAACATTCTGACCTATCTGGTTTGTTACCGGATCCGGATCGGTAAAGCCACGTGCTTCGTCTGGCAGATTGGTTTCTACCACTCCTACTATCTTAGCCGGATTTATCTGTATGTATTCAGTACCGATACGGTCGTTCGGCTTATAAATAGGAATCTCTCTACGGTAAGGAGGGTCGAGCGGTTCGTACACATCGTGCAAACCAATCATATTCTTACTATGTGCACTGTTTAACTCTACAACCACTTTATCGGCTAAACGAGCAAGTGTAGGCGCAATACCTCCGGCAGCAGTCAGATAAATCTTACCATCGGGAGTAACTTCGCATGCCTCAATGATAGCTATATTTACTTTTCCCAAAAAGCCGTAACGCACCTCTTGCGCCATTTGCGACAAATGAATATCATTGTAAGCAATCTCGCCATTGTTGACTGCTTTTCTAAAATCAGTATTAGTCGTATAAGGTGCACGATAGCGGATAGCCTTAGCTCTCGACAACACACCATCGCACGATTCACCGGTAGAAGCACCAGTAAGAATACCTATTTGGAAAGGATTACCTTTAGCATGCTCTTCCTCAGCAATTTTAGCCAAAGCTGCTGTCACAGCTTTCGGGGTTCCTGCAGGTGTAAAACCACTCAGACCTATATTATCACCATGGTGAATTAATCTTGCAGCTTCCTCGGCAGTTATAAAATTAAAAGACATAGCTCAATCGTTTTTAAGGTTAAACATTTATATTAATATTTTCTCCGAATAATTT
>DYCT01000130.1 GCA_019417975.1 Bacteroides sp. | reverse complement strand
AAACTGTATATTACTTAAATAATTTTAACCACCCTTGTGCGCTTGCTAACCTAATATGACGTATTTTTGCTCGTCTATTACTAAAGCAAGAGAAATATGAAAGATAAGATTGTATTTATTACCGGAGCAACAAGCGGCATCGGTGAAGGATGTGCACGTAAGTTTGCATCTGAAGGTGCAAACTTGATTTTAAATGGTCGCAATGTGGCTAAGCTGGAGTCGCTGAAAGCGGAGCTGGAGTCAGCATATGGCATTGAGGTATGTTTATTGCCTTTTGATGTCCGTCAGCGTCAAGCTGCATCCGAAGCCTTGAATTCTCTGCAAGGGAAATGGAAAGACATAGATATCCTCATCAATAACGCTGGGTTGGTAATCGGTGTCGATAAAGAATTTGAAGGTGACTTGGACGAATGGGATATTGTTATTGATACAAACATCAAAGGCTTATTGGCCATGACTCGTATGGTTGTGCCGGGAATGGTAGAACGTGGAAAGGGCCATATTATCAATATCGGCTCGATTGCCGGTGATGCAGCTTATCCGGGTGGCAGTGTATATTGTGCCACCAAAGCAGCGGTAAAAGCCCTGTCCGACGGCTTGCGCATTGATTTGGTCGACACTCCGCTTCGCGTCACTAATATCAAGCCGGGAATGGTAGAGACCAATTTTACAGTGGTTCGTTATCGTGGCGATAAAGAGCGTGCCGACGATTTCTATAAAGGTATCAAGCCTCTTAATGGAGCAGACATTGCAGAAATGGCATTTTTTGCTGCATCGGTGCCTGCACATATCCAAGTGGCCGAATTGTTGGTAATGCCTACCAATCAGGCAACAGGAACAATCTCTTATAAGAAAAGATAACAGTAAGGAGTATATTAATTTTAAAAATAGAATAGTAAAAGATGAAAAAGTTAGCGATTTTAGGAACAGGACTTTGTGTGTTGTTGGCATTCTCTGCTTGTAAATCGAGCGAAAGTGCTTATAAGAAAGCATATGAAAAGGCAAAACAGCAAGAGTTGGCAGAGCCGGAAGTAACTGCTCCGGTTGAAACAGCTCCTGTGGTAGAGGCTCCTGTGGTATCTACTCCTAAGCCGGTTGTAACAGAGTCTGCTCGCGAGGAAAAGGTAACTGTTGTTGCTGGTAATGGATTAAAAGATTTCAGTGTAGTATGCGGTAGCTTCTCAGTAAAAGCAAATGCTGAAGGATTGAAAGATATGCTCGATGGAGAAGGTTACAATGCAATGGTTGTTTTCAATGCAGAGAGAGCCATGTATCGTGTAGTGGTAAGCACATTCGACGACCATGCTTCGGCTGTTGAAGCTCGCGACATATTCAAAGCTAAATATCCAAACCGTTCTGACTTCCAGGGCTCTTGGATATTGCGTCGTGTTAAATGATAAAAAACAAACTATCGAGGGTACAAGCTATAGAGAATTGTTATATCTTTGCCCTCGGATTTGGAAAGATGCCAGAGTGATCGAATGGACCGGACTCGAAATCCGGCGAACGGCTTATGCTGTTCCGTGGGTTTGAATCCCACTCTTTCCGCATCGTATATTTAGGTAAAGGCTGTGTCGTGATGGGCGATGCAGCCTTTTTTTATACATTATCTTTCTTATCATAACTTTTTATCATACCTTCGCGACTTAAATATTTTAAGCTGACTTTTTTATGGAAAAAACTTTGAAGGACTGGATTGTAGCAACACGCCCTTGGTCGTTCCCAGCTTCGACCATGCCGGTTGCGGTTACGTTGTGCTATTTGTATTGGACAGGAGAATCGATTGATTGGGTCGGGGGCATTTGGGCACTGATTGCTATGGTTGCCTTCCAAGCTGCCGGTAACACTTGGAGTGATTATTTCGATTTTAAACATAAAGTGGATGCACAAGACACGTATGGCTCGAAAACCCTGACAAGCGGATTGTTTGCTCCGGAAGAGATTTTCCGCTTGTCGCTTGGTCTGTTGGCTCTTTCTTTGGTCTTAGGCATCGGATTGTTGTGTTATACAGGTCTGCCTTTGCTGTATGTGGGCTTAGGAGGTGTGCTTTGTACTTTGCTGTATCCGCCTTTGAAATATCGTGCATTGGGCGATGTCGTCATTTTCTTTGCTTATGCGTTATTGCCTATGTTGGGGACTTCGTATGTAGCGGTAGGCGCTTTCTTGCCGAAAGTGCTTTGGTTGTCTTTGCCGGTAGGATTTATTACAGTAGCTATTCTTCATGCAAACAATACGCGCGACATTCAAACAGATGAACGGGCAGATATACTGACGTTGCCTATGAAGATTTCTGCTAAGCAGGCAGTGTCTATTTATCGTTTCGAGGTGCTATTTCCTTTTGTATGGATTGTAGGTTGCATTGTGGCAGGCGTATTCCCTGTATGGACACTTTTGGCTGTTTTAGCTCTTAAGTTTGCCTATGACAATGTCACACTGATGTCTTCTTTCCTGGTCAAGGGTCAAGAAGGTATTGCTATATTGGATGAGCGTACAGCACAGCTTCAGTTGATGTTCAGTGTATTGCTGGTATTGTCTTTTTTGTTGGCTGTCTGGATTTAAATGAAACATGAACTAAGATAGATTATAGGATGAAACAATTGGTTTTCACATTGGCATTGGCCTACACGCTTTGGGCGGTGATGTTTTCTCCGTGGACAGCGCCTCATATTTCTTTTTGGGTGATGATGACAATATCGGCTTCGATACTTTGTATCATCTCTTCCTGTTTCAATCCGAAATGGGGTAAAAAGATACACCTCACGCCCAAGAATATATTGATGGGATTGGCTTTGGCTGCAGTGATGTGGGGTGTCTTTTGGTTGGGCGACAAGATATCGGCTTGGATGTTTAGCTTTGCTCGTCCGCAGGTGGATACCATTTACGATATGAAAGAAGGGCAGTCCGCAGGGTTGCTTACTTTCTTAATGTTGGTATTGATAGGTCCGGCTGAAGAAATCTATTGGAGAGGCTATGTGCAGGAAACCTTGACTCGTAAGTTCTCGCCCAATGTGGGATTTGTGGTGGCTACTTTGCTGTATGCTTTGGCACATGTAGCGTCGTTCAACTTCATGCTTATCATGGCGGCTATGGTGGCAGGTGCGATATGGGGACTTGTTTATCGTTTCTTTCCCAACCGGCTGGATGTGCTTATTGTGTCGCACGCGGTATGGGATGTAGCGGTATTTATCTGGTTTCCCATCTGATTTTTTCAATTACTAAAATAATAAAAATAGATAACTATGGCTTTTGAAGCGAGTAAGAAAGAATGGAGCGAGTTGTATGCAGTATTCCGTTTGCTGGAAGAAGGAAAAGTAGACTTGGGTACAGCAGATGTGAAACCGAGTGAAGATGGCTGTCTGCCTATTGCTTATATTCAGCGTGAAGAACACGATGGGAGCCGTCTGTATCGTATAGAAGGTGAATACGTGCATTTGCTTGGTGAGAAGATGGATATGCTGGTGCCTCGTGCCGATTTTGGAGATATGGCGAATCGGATTTTAGAGGGACTGAAGCAGGCGAGTGATAATATGGTAGAGTCGCCCGAAGGGGTTGAGGAGTTTCTGGATAAGGTATTGATTTACGACTTGGAGGCTCGGACAGAGGATAGGACGGATTTCTACATTGCTTTCTATACATCCGAGATGAAACCGATGGGATTTTCTGTTCGGTCTCGTATCGGATTGTTGGTTCCGCTACTTGATGGAGGCCGTTCGGCTAATTTCAAGTTTGAGCAGACAGGAGTTCGTTTTGCTGTTCCTACAGTGAATAAAGTAAATGCACTGGAGTCTGCCAACGAGGTAGTAGACCGTATGTTGATGATAGAACGTTTGGGTGGTATATTGAAGTATAGTGATGTAGCCGATAAGGTGTTTCGTAGTAACTTGTCGATGATTGATCTTCACTTTCCGCGGCTGATAAGTGAGATGCTTCGGGTGATGTATCTCGATGGAATAACTCGTGTGAGCGAACTTACTGAACGTATCAAAGAGATTAATCCGTTGAAGATTAAAGACGAGTTGATTCATAAGCATGGTTACTATGAATTCAAAATCCGTCAGTTCTTGATGGCTTTGGCGTTGGGTATGCGTCCGGCTAAACAATACAATGGAACCGATTCGGCTGTGGGGGGCTTTATTTTTGTGGATGGCAATGGACGTTTGCTTTGCTATCATAAAGGAGAAAAAGAGGCATTCGAGGATTTCTTGTTCTATAACTCTCGTTTTGAAAAAGGATCGACCGAAAAGGATAAGTACGGTTACTTGGAACGCGAAAACGGAGTCTATTATTTTAAACTGAATCTGAAAATCGGATTGACGAAGCGTTGATTGCCGGTCGAAATCGGTAGAACTGCATTGCAGTTCCGACTGGCAATATAGCTATAATTCGCCTCTGCTGTAACGGCTTTTGAAGTGCTCCTAAAAGTTAGATATAAAGCTTTTGGAGTTGCAGCTCATAGTTTACGGCAGGGGCGAATTGTTTACGGAAAACTGATAGTGACGAGAGTTCGAAACAAAGATGAATATATGATTGAAGATAAGAGGCCAGTTACTATAAAAAGAAGCCCGTCATTGATGTGAGTTTTATCAATGACGGGCAATAGGTCGCTTTCTGACTTTATTTCGAACTTACGTTATGTTAAGCTTCTTCTTTTTTCTCTTCGTAGGTTTCGAATGTAACTTTTAGAATCTTTCCGTTCATACCACCTACTGAAACATCGGTTGCCTTGTAGGGAAGCAGGCTGATTGTTTCCTGTTGTCCGGTCAGTAAATCGGTAGCGGTATAATTTTCATTCTGTGGAATGCCAAGGTAATCGAACGCATGAGTCGGCAGGTTGATAGCGATGTTTACCGGACTCTCATCGAAGTTGGCTATAATGAGCAAGAGGTCGTTTTCTGCTTTACGCATGAAAGCATATTGCTTGTGTGCATTAAAACGCCAACCGTTTTCATTGGCATACATCAAATCGAAGAACTTACCTTCCTTCAATGCCGGTTCTGTATGACAAAGGTTGAGCAGGCGAGTATAGAAAGCATGGAGCGATTGTGCCTTTTCATCCAACATTTTACCATCGAACTTGCCACCATTGCGCCAATGGCGAATTGCATTTACACTCCAATAGTCGAAGATTGTTGTTCGGCCATCTCGTCCGCTGAATCCTTCTGTATCCATTCCTTTTTCCCCGAATTCCTGTCCGAAGTAAATCATCATTGGATTGGTGTTCATGCAGGTAGAAACAATCATGGCAGGGATACCTCTGTGACCGTCGCCTGCAAAGAAGTCGGAAGCCAATCGTTGCTCGTCATGGTTTTCCAAGAAGTTGAGCATATGCCCTGTAATGTCTCCGACGTTTTGCCAACAATGGGTGATGGCTGTAGCCGACTCATATCCGCAAGTCACATTGCGAAGCGTGTCATAGAGACCTACTTTGTCATAGAGGTAGTCGAATTTCCCGTTGAAGATATAGTTGCGGTATTCATTGGGGTTGTATACCTCTGCAATAAAGAGTATGTCGGGATATTGGGCTTTGATTTGAGGAATGACCCAACCCCAAAACTCTACAGGAACCATTTCTGCCATATCACAGCGGAATGCGTCTACGTGTTTGGATGCCCAAAACAGCAGAATGTCGCGCATCTTTATCCAAGTGTCCGGTGTAGGAGTGAAATGACAGCCACTTCCGTTGGTATAGTCTACTCCGTAGTTTAGCTTGACCGTTTCGTACCAGTCGTCTACGGTAGGATATGCATCGAATCGGTTATTACCGGTTGCTTTGGCAGGGCATTCGTAGTAATAATCTTCAGCACTTCCTTTCATGTCGAACTGACCTTGTAGGGGAGTAGAGGGGATATAGTAGAAATTATTGTATACGCTGAACGCTTGTGTCGTATTGTCGTTTGCTCCCAAATCGGTAATTCCATCGGGTTTTGCATCCGACTGGTATTGGCGGGCTACATGGTTGGGTACAAAATCGATAATGACTTTTAATCCGGCTCGGTGTGTGCGTTTGACCAGATTCTCGAATTCTTTCATTCGGTTTGGTACATCGTTAGCCAAGTCGGGGTCTACATCGTAATAGTCTTTGATAGCATATGGCGATCCGGCTTTACCTTTTACAACTGCGGGATGGTCTGGGCGGATGCTATAGCGACGATAATCTGTTTGAGTGGCATGCTCGATGACACCGGTATACCAAATGTGTGTAGCTCCTAATTTTTTTATTTCATTGAGAGCTTTAGCTGTAAAGTCTGCAAATTTTCCACATTTGTTATCTTCGATACTTCCATTGGTTATGCAGGAGTTATTAT
>DYCT01000013.1 GCA_019417975.1 Bacteroides sp. | reverse complement strand
GAACTGCTACAGATGAAAAGAGAATTGGATGCGCTATAACCGCATTCAAACTTGATTTAGCCCTCAACACGAGTAACAGACTTAATATTATTGATTTTCCTCAAATTCGAACAGATAGTACGTACATCATCCACATCATGAACATACAACTGAATCTTTCCTTCGAAAATACCATCTGTCGTATCAATAGAAAGCCGACGAATATTTACATTCAGCTGTTGAGAAATGATTTGTGTAATCTGATTCAACAAACCGACATCATCAATACCTTTTATATATAAGTAGATGGGGAATGAAAGGGCTTTGTGAGTATCCCACTCTGCTGCAATAATCCGATTTCCATAGCTACTCTTCAGTTTAGTCGCAATCGGACATTGCCGTTTATGAATAACAATCCGATTATTATCATCAATAAATCCAAGGACATCATCTCCCGGAATGGGGTTACAACAATCGGCTATAATATAATTCTTCCGAATAGCATCGGCAGTCAGCTTCAATACTTTTTTCGTATCAATCTTTTCTGTCGGTTGTTTTTCTGTTTCTTTCTGTTTTTCTTTCTCGTCTTTACTTCCTCCAAAAGAAAACGTCAAATATTTCCGCCAATTGGCTGAAGGCGATTTCTCCTTCAACTCATTACGATCGGCATCGCCCAACACAATAGTCTTCTGCCCTAATGCAGCAAGGAGTGCTTCGCGGTCGGGTAACTGATGAAACTTACACAGTTTCTCTATGTTGGCAGAAGTGGAATCCATATCCTCTGCCTTGAAAAAGGCATCTAAGATTTCCTCTCCTTCTTTTTGGGCATTCCGCTGTTCACGTTTCAATATAGCTACAATCTTCGCTTTTGCTTTTGCTGTAGTTGCAAAATTCACCCATTCAGGTTGTACTCGTTGCGATTTCGAAGTAAGAATCTCTACTTGGTCTCCACTCTGAAGCTTATGGCTCAACGGAACCAACTTATGATTTACCTTAGCACCAATACAATGACTACCCAAAAAAGTATGTATACTGAAAGCAAAGTCCAACGCAGTAGAATTCTGTGGCATTGTTTTGATTTCTCCTTTTGGAGTAAATACAAATATTTCAGAGGCAAACAAATTCAGCTTAATGGTATCTAAAAAATCGATGGCATCGGGTTGTGGGTCATCCAATATCTCCTTAATGGTCTTCAACCATTTTTCCAATTCGCCTTCGTCTTCACTACCTCCTCCTTCTTTATACTTCCAATGGGCAGCAAAACCTTGCTCCGCTACATCATCCATTCGTTTGCTTCTAATCTGCACCTCTATCCATTGACCATCATTGCTCATCAATGTGACATGTAAAGCTTGATAGCCATTGGCCTTCGGGTGACTTACCCAATCACGCAAACGGTCGGGATGGGGTTTGTATATCTTCGAAATACTTACATAAATATTAAAGCACTCGTTCAATTCTTCATCCGGATTCTTGGGATTAAAAATGATACGTACAGCTAAAATATCATAGATTTCCTCGAAAGGAATATGTTTGGTCTGCATTTTATTCCAGATAGAATAAGGCGACTTGACACGAGCCATAATCTGATAATCAAGTCCCATTTTATCCAACTGTTCTCGAATAGGAGCCGTAAAGTTACGAAACACCTCATCACGTGCTTTCGCTGTTTCTTTTAGTTGATTTTCTATCTGGGCATATTCTTCAGGATGCTCATACTTGAAACTGAGGTTTTCAAGTTCGGTCTTAATTTTGTTGAGTCCCAAACGATTTGCTAAAGGAGCATAGATATAAAGAGTTTCACCGGCAATTTTATATTGTTTATTGGGAAGCATCGAGCCCAAAGTTCGCATGTTATGAAGTCGGTCAGCTATTTTTATCAAGATTACCCGGATATCATCCGACATTGTAAGCAACAACTTCTTGAAATTCTCTGCTTGTGCAGAAGCACGGTCGCCAAAGATTCCTCCCGAAATTTTAGTCAGTCCATCAACAATCTGTGCAATCTTTGGACCGAAGATATTTTCAATGTCTTCTACCGTATAATCGGTATCTTCTACCACATCGTGCAACAATGCTGAACAAATAGAAGTAGAGCCTAAACCAATTTCTTCGCATACAATCCGAGCCACTGCGATGGGATGCATGATATAAGGTTCGCCTGAGCGTCTTTTCACACCCTTATGAGCCTGCTTGGCAAAATTAAATGCCTTGGTTATAATTTCAACTTTTTTCCGATGCTTTGTAGCCAAATAAGCATCTAATAATTGTTGAAAGGCATCATTAATCATCCTTTCCTCTGCCTGCTCTTTATTCTGCATGTCATCCATAGCTTTTACTCTTTATTCTATCTTATGCAAAAATAAATAAAAAAGGCCATCATCCAAGCAATTCCTATTAAAACAAATGGCTACCGATAAATTTTTAACCGCTTACCTGCCGAGATTCGGTCGTTACGCAAATTATTCCAACGTTTAATCTCTTTCACGCTAACACGATATTTGCGTGCTATGATAGAAAGTGTCTCACCATTACGGATTTTATGATAGGTTACGCCACCTCCCGACTTACCGGATGAAAAGGAATCTTGTTTAACAGCGACAGTACGTCTTTTGGTCAAAAGTTCTGTAGCTCGATGTGAATAAATCGTATCTTGGCTATCGATAAACGTACTGATGTAATTGCGAGGCAAGCGCAATGTATAAGCCTTTGTATTTCCGGGAATCACATCACGCTTGTATTGTGGATTCAATCCTCGTATTTGCTCTACACTAATACCACAGATATCCGAAATTTGTTCAAAATGCAAGTCTTTAGTCACCTGTACAGTATCTGTTCCAGCTGGCAATAAAGTCTCCATCGGACAAATGTTATGCTCACAATAATATGTCATAATATAGTTAGCTGCAATAAAGGCCGGTACATATCCACGGGTCTCTCGCGGAAGAAAATTGTAAATACTCCAATAATCTTTCTCCCCTCCTGCCCGACGAATGGCTTTATTAATGTTACCAGGGCCACAATTGTAAGCAGCAATCACCAAGTTCCAATCATGATAAATTGAATACAAATCGCGCAAATAGCGTGCAGCTGCCCATGTTGCTTTTATCGGGTCGCGTCGGTCATCGACCAGACTATTTGATTCCAACCCATAAATTTTACCTGTACCAATCATAAATTGCCACAAACCGCTGGCTCCAGCACGTGATACAGCAGACGGATTCAAAGCAGATTCAATTACCGGCAAATATTTCAATTCGTGAGGAATATCATATAAATCAAGGGCTTCTTCAAAAATAGGAACATAAAAATTAGCAGCTCCCAACATATAAGAGACCTTCTTCCGCAAACGAGTGGCGTATTGGTCGATAAACTTTCGCACAATTTCATTATAAGGCATCTCCATAACGGAAGGTATCCGTCCCAACCGGTCAATGTAAACCGAATCGGAGAAATATGGATTTTCATCCTTCATCAGACAATCATTATCATTCAAAAGATAGTTTTTAGCATTCCAATTGTTCAGTAAACTATCTATTGAGTTGTCCATACTTTCCGGCAAATCAATAACTTCTTCATGTTTATTTTCACCCGTTCCTACCGTTACACTGACACTCTGAGCATGAACAGATGCTACAGCGAGCCACAAAAGCGATAAAGACAATATAAAGTTTTTCATTTTGTTCATTAAAAATTAAAGCTACACTGCAAGCCGAAAGAATTACCATACTTTCGGTCGTTAATCACCGATGGTTCTATCTTGAGTCCCAAACTTTTGGATATATCAAAATTCGATAGTTCCGCATCTACATACGCATCGATAATTGACAATAAATACACTCCGATAAAACAAAAGATACTTAAATCTCTATTCCTTCGGTAAAAATCTTTTTTCCTTTTAAATTGTTCTTTAAAAAAATCTAATCTCCCATCTATACTAGCCCCGTTTGGAAGAAAATCGAGAAAACTATTCGTATTGGGATTGTTATCCATAATATCCAAATAAGCCTGCGAATAATCTGAATACATCTGATTATTCCAACTTAAAGCATAGGCACACCCAGCAAATCCACCATATATAATAGGTAACTTCCAATACTTCCGATTGTAAATCTGACCGGCACCCGGAAAGACAGCTGCCAACCATACAGCTTTGGTTGAATTAGGGACAAATATTTTTCTTTTGGAAAGTGCTGATACACTATCGACCTTCAACGAAAGAACAGTAGTATCCACCGAAGTTTCCAGCTGCTTCACCTGACGTTCATTCATCTTACTGATATTATCTTGCAGCAAAGAATCGGTCAACACTTCTTGTGCATACATTACCTCCGTACTTGTCAGTAGCGCAACTACTCCAAGCAGTACCACAATCCATCGATATGTTCTTCTGTCTGTTGCCAAGTTAGTCGTTGTTTTCTTTCTCTTTAAGCATATCAAACAATTCCACGATACGCTCCAAGTCCTCCTCATTATTAAAAGGTATACTGATTCGCCCTTTTCCCTTAGCGGTGCAAGAAAGTTGCACTTTTGTGCTGAAAAAAGTAGAAAGATGGTTTTGCAGCAAGCTGTATTCTTCGGGAAGTTTCGCCCGCTTCGGAGCAATTTTCTTTCCTGCGCTATTCACTGCCTCCCCTTGACTGAGTGTTTTCACTAGTTCTTCTACCTTACGGACAGAATATCCATGTTCCAGAATTTCACCAAATAACTTAATTTGTAACTTCGGATCTTCCAAAGTAAGCAAAGCACGGGCATGTCCCATATCCAATGTCCGGTTTTGAAGCGCTACTTGTATAGGAGCAGGCAACTTCAACAATCGAAGATAGTTCGCAATGGTAGCTCTTTTTTTTCCAACCCGTTCGCTCAATCGTTCTTGTGTCAATCCATATTGTTCAAGCAAATGTTGATAGGCCAACGCTATTTCAATTGAGTTCAAGTCCTCACGTTGAATATTCTCAATTAAAGCCATCTCCATCACATTCTCATCATCCGCTGTGCGGATATAAGCTGGTATCGTTTCTTTCCCAGCCAACAAGGAAGCCCTATAGCGTCGTTCTCCTGCGATAATCTGATAAGCATCAGTCGAAACTTCACGCAAGGTAATAGGCTGTATAATACCTATTTCTACGATAGAATCGGCCAATTCCTTTAAAGCAGTCTCGTCAAAATCCCGACGAGGCTGATTAGGATTAACTGAAATTTTCGAGAGTTCTACCTCATGAATGGAAGAAGAACCTTCTGTTTTCACATCATCCATCGAGATTAAAGCATCCAACCCTCTTCCCAAAGCAAATTTCTTATGAGCAGCCATACTTTCTATCCTTTATTTACTGTTTCTTTCAATTATTTCTCGCGCCAAAGCCAAATGATTTCTAGAGCCACTGGAGTCGGCATCGTATAAAATAACGGGCACTCCATGACTCGGTGCTTCACTCAACTTCACATTCCGTTGAATAATCGTCTTAAATACCAACTCTTGGAAATGCTTCTCTACCTCGCCATAAATCTGATTAGCCAGACGCAAGCGCGAGTCAAACATTGTTAACAAAAATCCCTCTATTTCCAACTGAGGGTTTAGCTTCGATTTGATAATCTTTATGGTATTCAGTAATTTGCTAATTCCTTCCAATGCAAAATATTCACACTGCACAGGAATAATAACCGAATCGGCAGCTGTCAATGAGTTAATTGTAATTAGCCCCAACGAAGGAGAGCAGTCTATAAAGATATAGTCGTACTCTTTTCTTAGAGGTTCTAATACCTTTTTCATCACTTTTTCCCGATTGGGCAAATTCAACATCTCTATTTCAGCACCTACCAAGTCAATATGCGATGGCACCACATCCAGCCCATCAATGTCTGTCGTATAGATTGCTTCGTGAACATCTGCCTTATCAATGATACATTCATAGATAGAGCATTCTACCTCTTTTAGGTCAACTCCCAATCCGGAAGAAGCGTTAGCCTGTGGATCAGCATCTACTACCAAAACTTTCTTCTCCAGAGTTGCCAATGAAGCAGCCAGATTAATAGTAGTTGTGGTTTTTCCCACTCCGCCTTTCTGATTTGCTAAAGCAATAATTTTTCCCATATTACTAATTTTAATCGGCAGCGAAATAAGCAATAATAGCCCAAAGCGCCCAAAAAAAAACAAGGTCTTTGGCCGAACTGTTGATAACTTGTTTTTTTTGTTGATAACTAACAACAATCTATAGACAAGAAAAAAAGGCTGCTTGACACACCCATATATCAACAGACATTTGGTTGCAAAGATATACATTTCCATGTAATTAGCCATCATTTTCAGACGCATTGCGCAACATTAAGATTTGTAAACGAAGAAAAACAAAACCATGTAAAAAGGCATTTTCACCATTATTGATTACCTTTGCCACTCAAATTAAAACAAATTCACCATGATTGTATGCATCGCCGAAAAGCCCAGTGTGGCAAAAGACATCGCTGAAATAGTAGGAGCACACACACGCCACGAAGGATATATCGAAGGAAATGGATATCAAGTGACTTGGACTTTCGGTCATCTATGCACATTGAAAGAGCCACACGAATATACTCCTTTCTGGAAATCATGGAGTTTAAGTAACCTGCCAATGATACCTCCACGCTTTGGCATCAAACTCATCGAAGACAAAGGAATTGAAAAGCAATTCAAAATTATCGAAAAGCTTATGCAAGAAGCCGATGAGATTATCAACTGCGGTGATGCCGGACAAGAAGGAGAACTAATCCAACGATGGGTAATGCAAAAAGCAGGAGCACACTGTCCGGTAAAACGCCTATGGATTTCATCGCTCACAGAAGAATCAATTCGAGATGGATTTGCCAAACTGAAAGACCAATCGGAATTTCAGCCACTTTACGAAGCCGGATTATCACGTGCAATTGGCGATTGGCTATTGGGCATGAATGCGACTCGCCTCTATACGTTAAAATATGGACAGAACAAACAAGTACTTTCGGTAGGGCGTGTACAGACACCAACATTGGCTCTCATTGTAAACAGACAAAAAGAAATTGAAAATTTTCAACCGGAGCCCTATTGGGAATTGAAAACAATCTATCGAGAAACTACTTTTTCTGCAACAAAGGGACGTTTTACATCGAAAGAAGAAGGGCTGACTTTCTTGGAGCAGGTGAAAGAATCGGAATTTACTGTCAAAGATATCAGTTCTAAAAAAGGGAACGAACTGCCTCCACGCTTATTCGACTTAACTTCTCTTCAGGTAGAATGCAATAAAAAATTTGCTTTCTCGGCTGACGATACCTTGCGAATCATTCAATCGCTTTATGAAAAGAAAATCACAACCTACCCACGTGTAGACACTACTTTCTTGAGCGATGACATATACCCAAAATGTCCGGCTATCTTAAAAGGCATACGCGATTATGAACAACTGACTGCTCCTTTGATAGATAAAAAGCTTTCCAAGAGCAAAAAGGTATTCGACAATAGTAAAGTAACCGACCACCATGCCATCATTCCAACCGGTGTACACCCACAAAACCTTACGGATATGGAAAGACGTGTATTCGACTTGGTAGCTCGTCGCTTCATTGCTGTGTTCTATCCTGACTGTAAGTTTTCAACAACCACCGTATTGGGCGATGTACAGCAAATTGAATTTAAAGCAACTGGGAAACAAATACTCGAACCGGGATGGCGTGTCGTATTTGCCAAAGAACAGCTGGATGAACGCGAAACCGATGAGGAACGAGTGCTCCCTACCTTTGCTATCGGTGAACATGGACCTCATCAACCAGACCTAAACGAAAAATGGACACAACCTCCCAAACCTTATACCGAAGCCACCTTGCTCCGTGCCATGGAAACGGCTGGAAAAGGAGTGGAAGACGAAGAACTCCGTGATGCCCTCAAAGAGAATGGAATAGGGCGTCCGTCAACTCGTGCTGCTATTATAGAAACCTTATTCAAACGCCGATATATACGGAAAGAGAAAAAAAATCTATATGCCACTCCCACCGGAGTAGACCTTATTCAAGTCATCCACGAAGAGCTCCTTAAATCGGCCGAGCTTACTGGTATTTGGGAAAAAAAACTACGCGAAATAGAGAAGCAGAAATACGAGGCACGCACTTTTTTAGAAGAACTTAAAAACATGGTAAGCCAAATTGTTACCAGCGTATTGAGCGACAACAGCAACCGTCGTATCAGTATTATAGAAGAGCCTGCCAAAGAAAAGAAGAAAGAGCAAAAGCGAGAACCAAAGGCTAAAAAAGCGACAACCAAGTCCAAGCCAAAAGCTCAACAAGCCAATTCACCTGTGGGCCAACCATGTCCTTTATGCGGAAAAGGAACAATCATACAAGGACGCACAGCCTATGGATGTTCGGAATGGAAAAACGGTTGTACTTTCCGCCAGCCATTTACCGAAAATGAGAATAACGCAAACGGCTAAACAATAATCCGAAGATTTATCAGTTTATAATAAACAAGGAAACTCAAACGAGGAAACAATTTACAGAAGATGAAACAATATAGCGTCATATTTTCCACCCTACTCTGTTTGCTGTTATTGACAGCTTGCGGAGCAGGAAAGAGTCTAAAAAAAGCAGAACAGAGCTACGCCCTCGGAGAATATTTCGACGCTGCCAAATACTACAAAAAAGCCTATACACAGACTCCTCCCAAGCAACGAAAAGAGAGAGGTGTTATTGCCTATAAAATGGGCGACTGCTATAAGCGAATCAATTATACACTACGAGCACGAGGGGCTTACATGAATGCGATACGCTACAAATATCAAGACAGTGTCGTTTTTTTAGACTTGGCCTTAATGCACCATAAAAATGGAGACTACAAGAATGCTGCTAAAAACTACGAACTATATTTAAATTATAAGCCGGATGACTTGCTGGCGCAAAATGGATTGAAAGGATGCGAATTGGCTCCCCTATGGAAAAAGAAACCTACTCGCCACATCGTCAAACGATTCCCTTTATTCAATTCACGCCGAACAGAATACTCACCCATGTATGCCGGAGATGATTACGACCAAATCTACCTAACCTCTACACGCGAAGGGGCAAAAGGCAATGATTTGAATGGTATCACCGGTATGAAAAGTGCAGATATTTTCATCGCCAAAAAGAATGAAAAGAAACAATGGCAGTCTCCCGAGCCCATCGAATCGGAAGTAAACAGCGAATTTGAAGATGGAGCATGTAGCTTCACGGCCGATGGAAAGACCATGTACTTTACTCGTTGCCGGAAAGACGGAACGGTTCCTGTCTATGCTGAAATCTATGTATCACAACGTTCAGGAGCCAACTGGAGTGCTCCACAAAAGTGTGAAATCATTAAAGACAGTCTATCGTCTGTAGCCCACCCAGCGATCAATCCGGAAGGGACTTGGCTTTATTTCGTATCCGATATGCCCGGTGGAGAAGGAGGGTTGGACATTTGGCGCGTCCCGGTAAGTAATACCGGATTTGGTGCCGTAGAAAATTTAGGTAAAGATATTAACACTCCGGGCGATGAAATGTTTCCCACTTTCCGCCCGAATGGATACTTGTACTTTAGTAGCAACGGACATCCCGGAATGGGAGGACTGGACCTATTCCGAGCAATCGAAGAGAAAGATGGACATTGGAAAACACTCAACCTGAAATCGCCGATGAACTCATCGGCCGATGATTTTGGAATGACTTTCGAAGGAGAACATTACCGCGGATTCTTCTCTTCCAACCGAAACGACGGACGCGGTTGGGATCACATCTTTACATTCGAAGTTCCGGAAACCAAATATACGCTAACCGGATGGGTATACGACAAAGAAGCCTATGAATTGCCAGATGCGATTGTAAACATTGTAGGCAAAGACGGTACCAACGAGAAAGTCAATGTAAAAAAAGACGGTTCATTCACTAAATCCTTGAAGCGGGGAACAAGCTATGTATTGATGGCCAGTTGCCGCGGATACCTCAACTACAAACAGGAATTGGCAGTTGATACAACTGAAGTGGACCAAGAATATACACTGCAATTCCCCTTGTCGTCGGTCACTCGCCCAGTACTAATCGAAAACATCTTCTACGAATTTGATAAAGCTACCTTGACATCGGAATCTACCCAATCGCTTGATGAACTAATCAAGTTGCTAAACGACAATCCGAACGTAACCATCGAACTTAGTTCTCATTGCGACTACAAAGGAAACGATGCTTATAATCTTCGTCTATCACAACGCAGAGCAGAATCGGTTGTTCAGTATCTGATAGCCGGAGGTATAGCTTCCGAACGACTCATTGCCAAAGGCTATGGTGAAAGTAAGCCCAAACTTATCCGCAAACGTTTGGCTGAGAAATTAGGATTTGTAAAAGAAGGTGACGTACTGACCGAAGAATTTATTCTCACGCTACCACCAGAGCAACAAGAGATTTGCAACTCAATCAACCGACGAACAGAGTTTACGGTATTACGAACAACCTACAACCTCTATAAATAACGTAATTTTAGAATATAGCCAATTGCCCGTCATTGACAAGATCTACATCAATGGTGGGCTTCCTTTTTAGTTTCTGACCCTATTCTTGAGGCTCATCCAGTCAGTTTCCACGACATAACGCGATTGTCAACGAAACACAAAGCGAAGCTCTTCTGGAATATATGAACTTCGGATACGCCACTCTACCGGATAAAGGTTATTGGCACGATTTCCTAAGTTCTTAACAAAGCCAAGCGAAACAGAACGAAAAGTAAGCAATACAAAACCGCGAGGCGAATCGGCAGGCAACGTTACAGTCTCTTTCCGCAAATAAGAGAGAGCCATAATGTAATCAACCTCTACACGCGGAAAAGCATCCAGAGCAGCAGCTACACTCATAGACAATCCATGAGCTGGAATCACATCTTTCCCTTTTTGCTCACCCAATGGTATACCTGCATGCAACACACGCAATTGAGTTTGCAAATAAGTATAAAAAGCGCTCCAGGCTTTCGGAATAGCGACCCAACCATTTTGTTGCAACTTTAGCTCAAACTGTTCCGCATTTTGTATCCAAGAGCGCAATACCATCGGTGACTCCACCGGTTTCGGAACACGCTTGTTCTTCTTAGGAGTATAATCTATTTCAATAGCACTTCCCGGCTTACGCATTGCACAAAGGAAAAAACCTTCACCTTGTACATATTGTGGCAAAAATCTCCAAACCGACAACCCACGTCCGGTCAAATCGCCTTGCACTCCCCAATCTGCCGGGACATCCAAGCTCAATGGTTCGGCTCCAAAATTGTCAATAAGCCATTGCAAATTGTCTTCATCTTCCAGACGGTTGAACGTACAAGTACTATAAACCAACACACCACCCGGCTGCAAACAGGGCCATATATCTGCTAAGATACGACGCTGACGTTCCACACAGACATCCACTTGCGAAGCACTCCATTCGGCTATAGCAACTTCATCTTTCCGAAACATACCTTCACCGGAACAAGGAGCATCAACAACAATCAGCTGAAACGCATCAACGAAAGCATCTGAGAAATCGGCAGGGTCATTATTGGTAACGATAACATCAGGATGTCCCCATTTTACCATATTCTCGGCCAACACCTGAGCTCGCTGACGCATCACTTCATTAGACACAAGAACACTACCTTCGGGCAAAACAGAACGCAATAACGTTGACTTTCCTCCGGGAGCAGCACAAAGGTCGAGTGCTCTGACCGGCGATGACACATATTGTCGCACTACCTGTTCAAGAAACATAGACGAAGCTTCCTGCACATAATAGCTACCAGCATGAAACAATGGGTCGAACGTGTAAGTAGGACGAGGCGAGAAATAATAGCCTTCCGAGCACCAAGGCACTTCGAAAACTTCTGCATCGGCAGCAAACTGTGGTTTATCTGCCTCCTTAAAAAAAAACGATTTCCAAGGGTTCAACCGAATACTAGATGGGGTGTCTTGTCGAAAAGCCGTACAGAAATGGTTATATGACTCAGTACCCAACAGCTGTTCCATCTGTTTGCAGAAATCTTCGGGAAATAACATACGCTACTGATTTGCTTTATAATTTACTAAAAACAATTTGCTGATAATTTAAATAATTTCCAATTGTTCACGGATTTTCGAATAATAACGACGAGATACACGCAAGTCGATGTCGCTATATGGAGGACAAAGTACGCAATGTAACGAACCGTTTTCTATGGAAACCAGATAATCGGCATTCAAAATAACATCCTGACTGATTTGTAGGAATGAAGGAGTTAAATTCAATATCTCTTGTCCTTTGACCGACTGTCTCAAACGATGTGTTGTACGATCGACCAATACCATCAACCACGAACGAGTGTCAGCATCATACTGAAAATACAAAACATCAGCCCAGCGAATCAACAACAATCCGGTAAAAGTCTGCATCGCGAATTTGCGTTCATTCCCGAACAGACGGCGCATAGATTGGTCTAAACTGACCTTACCTGCGCTGCGATTCTCCCGCACCCTTTCCATTATCAAGTTTAGTTCCTCCAGGCGATAAGGTTTTACCAGATAGTCAAAAGCCGATGCACGCAATGCATCAATCATATACTTATCAAACGCACTGTAAAATACAACATTCATCGCAGAGCGTATCAATGGGCGAATATCCTGCAAAAGTTCAAAGCCGGACTGCTTAGGCATCTCGACATCCAGGAAAAGTAAATCGGGCTGACAATCAATAATCATTTTCTTAGCCTTATCTACATTTGTGGCAGTACCAACCACACGCACATCGCCATAGCACAATAAATCGGCATTCAATGTATCAATGCCCCCTTGTTCATCATCTACAATGACTGTCTTTATCTGCTCATTCATACTTCGTAATTATAATTTAACGGTATCTCGCACACGGCTCTTGTTCCATGAAGCTGTGGATTCAAATCCACTAGACTATCTATCCTAAACTTAATATCTCTTTGGTTTCTCTTGTTCAGTAGTTCTACTGTCCGAAACAGAACCTTCAGTCCGGATCCCGTTCCTTTACCTGTATCGGAATATCTTCCCGGTACAAATCCTACCCCATTGTCCTCAACAACTACTACCAGATTCACATCCGTCTGCCGAATAGTAATCGACAATAAATTCTGACTATCTTCCTGTTCTGTCTGAAATGCATATTTCACTGCATTCTCCACCAATATTTGTATCATCATGGAAGGTATCAATGTACTCCTATCCACCCCATCATCAATATTCCATTCTACTTTCGGGACCTCTTTAGATATACACTTCTTCAAATCCAAATAATTGCGAACAAAGCCGACCTCTTCTTCCAGCGAAATGGCAACCTTATCAGATATCAATAAATTATTTCGGATGGACTGAATAAGTAAGTTCAACGGCTGACCCAAATTCTCATATTGTCGCAAAGCCGGTATAAAAGCATTCAAAGCATTGAATATGAAATGAGGTGAGACTCGATTGCGCACATTCTCCATACGCAGGCAAGTGATTGTAGCCATCTGACGCGCATACCGCTGTTCACGTTTCCTACGTGCATACAAGACAAGTATTACCGTAGCAAACAAAACAATAATCAACGCCAAAGCAAGTGTCAGGCTCAAATATTGGAACTTTACAGTACGAGCCTTATTTTGAGCTAACTGCACATCACGATGCAACAGCAACGTATCTTGCCTATAGCGGAAATCGAGTTCTGCTATATTGTTCAACACCTTGATATTATGCAAAGAGTCGTCATACTGATGCATTTTCTTCTGATAAGAATATGCCTGGGCATAATCTCCCATTCGCGCATATAGTTCTTCCAATCGTTTATCATGCAAATAAATATAGTTCGGACTGATTTGCGATGGGTCGTAAGGCTTGGTCAACAGTTCTTTTGCTTTACCAAGCTCATTCTTGCATAATGCAAGCGAAGCGTAAAGTCCATCAAAATAAAAGCGGGTAGAAGCATCGGTGTTATCATTCAAGAAAAAAGAGCCGGCCTTGTTCAGATAATGCTGAGCAGAATCTATCTGTCCCATAAGCAAATAAACTTCACCTAAATTGCTTTCCGTAATAGCCTGGTAAACAGGTTTATTAAAATCCCGACAAATAACATTTGCCTGATAAAACCATTTCAATGCGTCTTTATACTGTTGCGTAAGATAATAATAATTACCACGAGTATTGGCAAAATAATATTGTTCATACGGTGACAATGTTGCATACGATTCTTCGGCTAATGAATAATAATGTTCCGCCAACTGATTATTACCAATATCGCCATACAGATGTCCCAAACCACAATAGATGGCATGATTGAGCTTATCCCCTATCTGCAACGAGTCGGTACAACGCAAAGCTTGTCTATACCACGACACCGATTGCACATAGTTACCAATCTGATAATAGTTATCAGCCAAATTAATGCAAATATCAGGCATCTTATATCTATTGTCCGAATTTTCTAAAGCGTGATAAGCCTTGGTCAGCAAAACAATAGCAGAATCGCGCTGATTCGCATCCTGCAACATAATCCCGATATAATTATAAGCAAAAGCTTTCAATTCGGCCAAACGCGAATCGGAAGTCGTATGCCTTGACAAGAAATCCAAGATTTGACGATTCATTATACGAGTAGAGTCGTCCTGAAAATTATGATAATAACAAAAGCCGATAAGCACACTCAACTTATAATAATTAATACTATCTGAGATGCCGTTACGTATCTGTAACAGCTTGCTTTTGGTAATTTCCGGAGATGAAATAAGCGAATCTCGATATGATATCATAACAGAATCGACATACATATCTTGTTCCAATTGTTGTCTCGCATTTGGCCTTCCGCATGACAAAAGCAACAAAGCAATTCCTAAA
>DYCT01000129.1:5438-6307 GCA_019417975.1 Bacteroides sp. | reverse complement strand
TACTCAGTTGACCAAACATCATTGCAAGCAACTGATTCCAACATGTGAAATGCTTCACATAGCGGTTTCCATCATACTTGTCAACCAAATGGCGAAACTTGTTATTGTCGAGAAATTCTATCAATTGGGCGAAAACGTATTTGTCTTTGTTCATCGTGCAGTATTATAGATAACTGCAAAAGTACAAATTCAAATCGTCGCACCCTTAAAATCTCTTGCAAAAGACTGTATTTCAATTAATTCAAAGAGCGATTAGTCTACTTTAACGGGACAGTAGTGTTATTTACTTTAAAACAAATCGTATGAAAAGAAACTGGAAAAATATTGTAATGTACATCATCCGCATAATCGAAATGCTCATAACTGGTGCAGCAGGAGGCGCCATCGGAGGAGGTCTCTAAGCGGATAGAGACAAAACCGAACAATTCAATATGCGGAAAATCTCTCTTATCATCGTACACTGCTCGGCCAACCGAGGAGATTGTAAACTGCGAGGCAAAGACATTGACCGGATACATCGGATGCGAGGATGGAACGGATGTGGCTACCACTACGTGATTACAACCGATGGACAGATA
Source organism: Bacteroides sp. (assembly GCA_019417975.1). Classification (GTDB taxonomy): domain Bacteria; phylum Bacteroidota; class Bacteroidia; order Bacteroidales; family Bacteroidaceae; genus DYCT01. The sequence continues at coordinate 5,729 of DYCT01000129.1, read as the reverse complement.
GAAACCGGCAGAAGTATTCTAAAGCCTGGTGCTCACTGCAGGGGACATAACCAACACAGCATAGGGGTGTGCTACATAGGTGGACTAAGCGAAGACGGACAAAAACCAGAAGATACGCGCAACGTGCTGCAACGAAAAGCAATGAAACAGCTGCTAGAGCTACTGCATAAGCAATTTCCAGAAGCAATCATCGTAGGGCATCACGACTTGAACCCTCAAAAGGCTTGTCCTTGTTTTAACGTAATCACGGAATATAGCTACTTACAACCGAAATAGAATGGTGTAAAAGGA
>DYCT01000129.1:0-5428 GCA_019417975.1 Bacteroides sp. | reverse complement strand
AATCCGGCTTGTAGTTCGCAGCCGGATTTTACATTCCAATAGGCTTTTCAGACTGACCCGGAAGTAGCTAAAAAAAATACATCCCCGACTCTCGTCGAGGATGTATCACAACACAAACACAAAATAAAACACGACAAAACTACTATGCAATTTATACCTGTTATATGCGAATCATATAACATCGAAAACGGGTATTCACATATCCATTTATCGACATAGGTTATTTGCACTTATTTGATGCAAACATAGTATTTTTTTATTTAGCAAACGCCAAATAAGCGTTAATATTATTGAATGCCTCTTTCTCTTAACATAATTTGCCAGTTCCAAGCAGACTTCAAAGTATCTTCAATGGATATTTTGGCAGACCAACCTAATTCATTGTTGGCATATTCTGGATTTGCCCATACTTTCTCAATGTCGCCAGCACGACGGCCTACAATCTTATAATTCAATTTAACACCTGTAGCAGCCTCAAATCCATGAATAAGCTCAAGTACAGAAAGTCCACGACCTGTACCGATATTAAATACTTCTACTTTATTTTTCTGCTTATTCTGAAGAATACGGTCCATAGCTATCACGTGTGCTTTTGCCAAATCTACGACATTGATAAAATCACGGATACAAGAGCCATCAGGAGTATTATAATCATCGCCAAACACGCTGAGCTGTTCGCGGATTCCAATAGCTGTCTGAGTGATATACGGAACCAAGTTTTGTGGTACACCATTAGGCAACTCACCAAGCAATGCTGACGGATGAGCACCAATCGGATTGAAATAGCGCAACATGATGGCTTTGATGTCTGCTCCAGAAGCTACTGTATCACGAATAATCTCCTCGTTGATTTGCTTTGTATTTCCATAAGGAGACTCTGCTTTCTTAATCGGAGCATTTTCAGTAACAGGGAGCTCATCCGGCTGACCATATACTGTACATGAAGAAGAGAAAATAATACCTTCTACTCCATGCTTAGGCATCAACTCTAATATGTTGATAAGAGAAACTAAATTGTTACGATAATATTTCAAAGGTTGCTGAACAGATTCACCTACAGCCTTGCTGGCAGCAAAATGGATAATACCTTTAATACCTTTATATTTAGTAAAGACTGCATCGAGTCCATTAAAGTCAAGACAATCCAACTTTTCAAAAGCCGGGCGAACGCCTGATACTTTTTCAATGTTGTCCACAACATCTGCATTCGAGTTAGAGAGATTATCTACAATAATCACCTCATAACCATTATTCTGCAATTCTACAACGGTATGAGAACCGATGTAACCTGTACCACCTGTTACTAAAATTCGTTCTTTCATTTTATTATTATATTTGATTAGGTTCAAACAATCGAGCCGGATAAACACCTTTGCGCACCAATTCGTTAATACGTAATATCACCTGACTTCGGTCTTCAGGAGAAACCAGCCCCATCCAACGAGCATCTGTCTCATAGGCACGTACATGAAGTCCGTCGCGTATCATGCCATTTATAAAATCGGGTATAGAGAAATGCTGTTTCAAATCCATTCCATTCTCACGGATGAATCTGTCGAAAGCAGTTGCAAGATGAGTAAAAATAGCCGGTGTAAATCCCCACATATTCATAGATACAAAGGAGTTTACATCCAGAGGCTCTGTTTTTCCAAGTTCGTTTACGCAAACCGGATTTCCGCTTACGCGCTCCACTCCGTGTCTATCTATAACCGATACCAGTTCACCGCCCTCTGTTATATCACAAATGCCACGCATAACAGATGCATTCTCCGGCAAAACATTATAAAGACGATATGCCACTAAAAAACATTGATTATCATCTGATTTCAATTCGAGCAGATGTTTGTAGAGCAATTCAAAACTTTCTCGCTGGTAGAAATTTACAGCATTTATTACACCAAAAGGTTCGTTGACGACATTCTGCCCCATCAAGACTGCATGAGCAGAACCCCACAACAACGAACGCTTAGGATTACGCAGATGCTCAGAAACCATGTCTACCTCTTGGTATACATAGTCTACCTGAACCAACCCTTCATATTTTTTTGTCACCTGAAGTTTGAATTCTTCTTCAAAATAACGACTGATAACAAATACAATTCGGGTAAATCCAGCCTTTACAGCATCATATATGGAATAATCAAGAATCGTTTCACCATTCGGACCAATACCTTCCAGTTGCTTCAAACCTCCGTATTTATTGCCCATCGTAGCAGCAAGCACAATTAGTGTCATGTTATTTTCTTTGCTTTTCATTTCAAAGGCAAAAATAAACATAAAAAATGGAATGTAACGGCTTTTCCAAAAGAAAATATTGTTCTGTAGAGTACTGTATATGCAAAACACAACATATTACTGTAACCTACAAGTAAAGACAACCCATTAGGCATAAAAAAGGTCGGTAGCCCCCCTTTTGAGCCCCGACCTTTTTCCTATCTAAAATGAGATATTACAACAAACCAAATAAAGGTTTCAGACCTGCATCGACACCCGAGAAGCCCATAAATGCCATAGCCAACAGACCAGCAGTAATCAATGCGATGGACATTCCCTGCATTCCTTTCGGTATTCGAACCAGGCTCAACTGCTCACGGATACCTGCAAAGACAACCAATGCCAATGCGAAACCAAGAGCGGTAGACAGTGCATAAACCACACCTGTAAGCAAATCGAAATCTTTTTGGATAACCAAGATAGCCACACCAAGCACACAGCAGTTGGTAGTAATCAAAGGCAAGAATACACCCAGTGCCTGATAAAGAGCGGGTGATACTTTTTTAAGGATAATTTCTACCATCTGTACCAAAGAGGCAATCACCAAAATAAATGCAATGGTCTGCAAATATTCCAAATGAAATGCATCAAGCACAAACTTCTGAATGAGATAGGTGGCAATAGTAGCCAACGTCAACACAAAAGCAACAGCAGCACCCATACCCATAGCGGTCTCTACTTTCTTAGATACACCCAAGAACGGACAGATGCCCAAGAATTGTGACAACACAACGTTGTTCACAAAGATAGCTGTGATAAATATCAATATATATTCCATAATCTATTCTTTTTATGAGTTATGCCTTACGCAATTTATTCACAATGGCGATGAGATAGCCCAGTGCAAGGAAAGCACCCGGTGCCAATACAAACACCAACATTCCATAGCTTTCCGGGAAGATAGTGATATCAAATACCTTACCTGTACCCAGCAACTCACGCACAGCACCCAGCAATGTCAATCCTAATGTAAAACCAAGACCGATACCTAAACCATCGAAAATAGAAGGAATAGGACCATTTTTAGCTGCAAATGCTTCAGCACGACCCAAAATCACACAGTTAACTACAATCAAAGGAATAAACAATCCTAAGGTTGCATACAGTCCGGGAACAAATGCCTGCATCACCATCTGAAGCACGGTTACCAAAGAAGCAATCACAACTACATATACAGGAATGCGAACCATATCGGGAACCAAGTTCTTGATACATGAAATGAGGAAGTTGGAACATACCAACACGGCCATTGTAGCCAATCCCATTCCCATACCGTTAATGGCAGAAGAAGTAGTACCCAATGTAGGACACATACCCAAAAGGAGTACAAACGTAGGATTCTCTTTGATAATCCCATTCATCAAAATCTTAAAGTTATTCATACTTGCTCCTTTCTTTAATTTGCTTGGTTAATAGAATCGTTTGCAGCAGATGCCTCTTCTACAAGCTGAGTAGCTCCACTGGTAGAATCAATATTCTGACCATTATAAGCTGCATAAGCATTGTTTACAGCTGTCAAGAAGGCACGAGAAGTGATGGTAGATGCAGTAATGGCATCGACCTGTCCGCCGTCTTTACTTACTTTCAAAGCTTCCTTACCCGGATTCAATCCTACGATAGAACCTTTACCGTCTTTCTGAAACCAAAAAGCAGCTTTTGAACCCAAGCCCGGAGTTTCTGAAGTACTCAAGATAGAATAATTGATGATGTTTCCTTCTTTATCGAAACCTACCAATACAGTAAGCGGACCACCGAAACCGTTGGTAGTAGATTCTACAGCAGCACCAACAAACTCTCCACCTTTCATGGCCTTATAAATCTTGTAATTTACTTCTTCCAATTTGATTTCTTCAGGAGCCTCTGCCGGATTATTATCGAATTCAGGCACTACTTCTTTGATAGCAGCTTTCAACGTTTCAGCGTTGGCGTTTTTAATCGGTTCGGCTGTAAGCTTATTCACATAAGCCAAAATACCGGTTGCAATAGCTGTGACACCGGTCAATACAATGACCATGTTTGTCAAAGATGATTTCAACTTTTTCATTTCTTCACTACCTCCCCAAATCGTTTAGGTTTACAATATGTATTAATCAACGGAGTAAAGGCATTCATGATAAGGATAGCAAACGACATACCTTCCGGATAAGCGCCAAACAAACGGATTACAACAGTAAAGAATCCGATACCTATACCATAAACTACCATTCCTTTCTTGCTCATAGGTGAAGTGACATAGTCGGTCGCCATAAAGATAGCACCCAACATCAGACCACCGGTAAGCAAATGTACAATAGGAGAAGCGTAAACAGTCGGGTCAACCAAATGCATCAATCCTGCAAATACAAACACGGTAGCAAAGATAGATACAGGGATGTGCCATGTAATGATTTTCTTCCACAACATGAAAGCAAAACCTAACAACAAAGCTAAGGCTGATACCTCACCCAGTGAACCCGGATTTGTACCAAACAACAAAACCAAAGAGTCTGGTACCTGAGCCAACGCATCAGCATTGCCCTTAACAGCTTGTTTCATCAAAGCCAATGGTGTAGCTTCTGTCAAACCATCGACTGCAGCCATTGCAGAGAATGTATTAACCGGCCAAGAGGTCATCTGCACAGGGAATGAAATCAACAAGAATACACGACCCACCAAAGCAGGGTTGAACGGGTTGTTTCCCAAACCACCAAATGACATTTTACCTACACCGATAGCTACCAAAGCGCCAATTAAAATAATCCAAATAGGAAGATTTGAAGGTACGTTGAATGCTAAAAGCACACCGGTAATAACAGCCGAGCCATCACACACAGTCAGTTTGTCGCTTTTCAGAATGAACTTAGAGATAGCCCATTCGAAGAAAACGCAGGCAGCAACCGAAGTTGCTGTTACAAGAACAGCCCCCAGTCCGAAAAAGACAAATGACACGATAAGTGCCGGAAGCAAAGCAATCAGTACGCCATACATGTTTTTTTGGATACTGTCACCGCTATGAACATGAGGCGAAAGAGATACTATTAATTTATTTTCCATAATCTACTTTATTTTTTTCGTGAACGAATGATGGCACCGACTTTAGCCTTACCCAAACGGCAGAAGTCAAGAAGCGGACGACCAGCCGGGCAAGTAAACTGACATGAACCACACTCAATAC
>DYCT01000128.1:1793-6318 GCA_019417975.1 Bacteroides sp. | reverse complement strand
TAGATGAAACAATACCTTGATACTTCTTTTCTTCTAACAGTTCAACTATAGGGAGATATAGTTTTTTTATTTCAGAATTATCAATGCTAAGGAAGTAGTCCATTCTTTCATTTTTGTAACTTTCAACAGCTTCTAGACTCAATTCCTCAATTTCTTTCTTAATACGCTCTGCATATTTTTCTGCAAATTCAACTTGGAAACTAACGTATTTGCTTTTTGCTATTGATGGGTTAGCCAATGCCATTTCTTCACGTCTAACATGTGTTTGATGCTCAGAAACATAGAATGACAGGACATTGAAGCTGCCTGAAAATAGTATCTTTTGATCTCCCTTTACTTCAATGACATTCTTAAAATGAAACTCTGGCAATTGAACGTAAAAGAAGTTTGGATATTGATCTGCGAGCATTTTTATTCCTGGCTCAACTTCTTCATCTATCATAGGTTTCTCATCATTTGGAGATTGAGCTGGTTCGGAATAAGCAATAAATATGCGCTTGTTTTCATCTGCCAAGAAATTCTCAATAAGAGGACCTCTGTCATTCATAAATGCAGATTTTCTAATCCATGGACTCATAAGCCATATTTCATCTGGATTATCTTCCTTGAAAATCTTCTGCAATTCAACTTCAAATGAAACAGAGTCGTACAAAGCTTTCTTATGAAGGCGATCTTTTGTCTTTACTGTTGTCTTCTTTGCAGATTTTGCAATTGAAGTTTTTTCTACTTTATTGCTCTCATTTTCAGCATTTGTTTCTTCAACTATTTGCTCCTCTTCTGCCTCTTCATCAACAAGACGCTTTTCAGCCTCGATAATGTCTAGAGAAACATTAGCTTTCGCTTCCTTTGCAGCTTCTTCATCAAGTATTTGAGTGTCAAAATTCATTTCGCACTCTGACTTTATACATTTATCCAACAACTGGGATGCCAAGGTAGCATCGCTATTGATGTATTCTGCGACAACAGGATTAAGGCTGTTTATGTTTTCATCAAATGCAAAAGCTCTAACAATACCAGTACTTACACCTTGCACAAAGCATATGTACATTTTATAGCTACCTTTATGTCCTTCTTTCCAATCTGCACTTTCTAGCAAATAACGCTCTTGGGGATAATGTACATCTTGAGCCTGTACAGCCGCATATTCTTTTATTTCATCTATTGTTAAAGACAAATCTTCACACTTAGTGTTGATAAATTTTATATGCTCATTTACTGTAGACAATGCATTTTTAATAGTTTTCCAATCAGCATGGTCTGAATCCACAAATATGTCAAAAGACTTTTGGTATGTGTCAGGACGTTCACCTTTGTCAGCATACACCTTACCTGCTTCGGTAAGAGCAATATAGTCGTCGTCACCTTCAATAGCATTAAAAGATCGAAGTCCATCCAAAGCTTTTGACAAGATTGACTTTTCTGCTTTGTCATTAACTACATCTAATCCAAGGATTTGACCAATGGTGCTAAAAGACGAATGGCCATCAATTAGCAGTATGCCAACTATTCCTTTTTCAATTGCAGAAATTTTAGCAGGTCGTTGAGTTGTACCAAAATATGTAGCCTTTACAAACTGAAGCTCGTAAGGGAAATAGCCGATGATTCTTTCCGAAATCTTTTTTTCGGCATAAACTGCTTTTGCTATCTTAGTGTCTAAACTTTCTACAATAGCAACTTGCTGTTTTTTATTTGTCTTTTGTCTTCTATTTTTCATCGTAATGCGGCTCTTAATTGTTCAACAGGAAATGTCTTCATACTCTGAATGGATGCAGCATAGTTGCTATTGCTTTCGAATTGGCGTTTGTTACCGACAACAATAAGCAATCTGCGAGCACGAGAGAAAGCAACATTTATACGCTCTATCTCTTTTGCAAAACCAATGTTATTCTTAGCATTGCTTCGGACAGTTGATACAATAATAATGTTACGCTCCATACCTTGGAATCGGTCGACGACATCCATTCTATAACCACAATCCTTATATTTGCGCTTTATTTCACGGCTTTGAGCACTATAGAATGTGATGATACCAATCTCTTTGTCTTCAGGCTTCTTTTGAGCCTTCATGAACTCATCAAAGCCTTCCGATTGTTGCAGAGCTTTCAACACCATATCAATAGCCTTCAACTCACCTTCATTCTTATAACCTGGGTTTAATCGGGTTTCTGGTGTGGTTACGTCTATCCAAATTGCATGGTATTCAGGTTTAAATATTGGTTCGAGGCTTAAGCCATGCCACCTACTTCCCTTATTGCTAAGATCAGGATCATCCATGGATTGCAAGATACCACATTTAAGGCCACCTGTAGCAGCCAATTCTTCTTCGTAGAATTGCTTAATGGTATTCATGATGTCTTCATGCATACGGTACTGCGTATCAAGTGTTGAAACGATAGTCTTACGAACCTTTGCAGCCGATTCGAACAATCGCTTAAACTGTGATTCTGCCTTACGAAGCTTTTCTGCCAATTCTTTTTGGCCTATCTTTTCCAATGACGAATCAATGGTATTTTCGTCTAACATCGGAGGCAACTGCTTATGGTCACCAATGATAATAATCTTCTTACCGAGAACCAACGGAACTGCCATTTCAAGAGGAGTCGCCTTTGAAGCTTCATCCATGATAACTACATCAAAGAACATGTCATCATTTTGATTGCCACCAAAAATGTCGCAATATGTTCTCATAAAATCCGTAGAACCACAAATGCTACATGTTGCTGCAACAAGATTTACATTTTTTTTGTACAACCGACAGAATTGGCTCCGAGACTGTTGATCTTGGTCTTCCAGTTCTTTTTTCCATGCTGATGTCGCAGTAGCATATTTAGGATCATTAGAAATGGCATTGCAAATTCTGTCAATCCATATTTTCGCAGCATTATCGCCATTTTGTTTAGAATCTGCAGTCCAACTATCAATAATAGGTATAGAGAATCTTCGACCTTCTGGCTCAAGTTTATCTGGCTTACCAATACGAATAGGACGAATACCAGGCTGCCCCTGCAGTCTTTCAAGTGCATTGTCTACTGCAAGGTTCGTCTGTGATGTGAGCAGAATTTTGCATTCTGGATTCCGTCTTATTGATTGCCAAATTATTTCAGCGATAACGGTTGTTTTACCTGTTCCTGGAGGACCTTGTATCAAAGCCAAATCATTAGCAAGAACAGATTTGGCGACAGCTTCTATCTGTCTGTCATTTGGAACAGGCCTTGATATGCAGTTTTTCTTAATGTCTTCAACTGCATCAGTTATGCTAACAACAGTTTCTCCTGCATACTTAGGATCAAATATGAAACTTTGCAGGTTTTCGTTTATTGGCTTGTGATTGAATTTTGATGCAGGACGTAGAATACGATTCATTGCACGGCTCTGACGAAGCAATTCCATTGCCTCGCCCATCGCAGGGAATTGTATGTAATCTCCCTTTGTTATGTGAAGGTCACCAGAATCAATGCCATCTTCCGCTTCGGTATCAAGTTGAATTATAGCAAAGTCAATTCCTCGACGCTTGCATGTACCAAGTTTCGGACTATTATATTTCAAGAAAGCACGTTGCTTGAATTTAACCATACGCTCCCTTGAACGGAATTTGCTTGAAGCAAACTCTTCATCATCGATTACTGAGACTTCGTCGTATTTCTTTCCATTTACGAAATTGACGTACTCTTCGCGGTATTCAGATTGGAGCTTCTGCTCCAATTCAAGTTTAAGCGATTTATCTTCTGTAAGACTCCAAGTTGTTACACCCTTGTCGTTAGACTTTTCAAAGTTTAACTTGATACCGTATATACCTGAGATACAATCACGAATAATCGCAATAATTTTCTCTCGTTCCTCTATAGTAGTGAAATTGAACTCAAAATCCAATCGTGTTGCATCTTTCTTCAATTTATATAAAGTGAAGTTTTTACGATTGTCTGCAAGTTCAACACCAACCTTCTCGAACAATGATTTTCTAAATTCTATATCATCACATAAGAATATAACAGAGGCAGACGGAGTGTACTTTGGAAATACAATTTCGACGTCTTCGCCTAATTGTGATTGTATAGTTTCTTTGAGAGTATTGTATTCCTCTTCTGTCTTAGGATACAAAACAATGCTTGATCTTGGTACATCAACAAAGATAGACTTGTTTTCGTAATTGTTATACTTCAAGTCCGCCAGAATCATCTTGTCAATAATTGGTCTAAAAGCATATTGATATACGCTGCTTACGCGCTGATCGGGATAGTTTTTACAAACCTGATTAAACAAAGAACCAACATGTTGTGCTTGTTCGATGTCATTGAGGATCCAACAATAAGCATCTCCTTTTGGGCTTGCAGAATCTATGACGATTTCTGGATTAAAACTTTGTGGACTTATCGAAGCTCTACAACTAACAAATGATAGTTTAGAAAATATCTGTTCTTTGGTAGTGAGAGGCTTTCTAGACGTAACAATATAGAAGTTGCCAGCAGCTTCTATTTTGCAGTCAAAAGACAAGTCGGATCTTACAGAATTTATGTCAAAGGAACTC
>DYCT01000128.1:0-1783 GCA_019417975.1 Bacteroides sp. | reverse complement strand
GTATTTCTGACCTCAGCAATACCCTTACACAATTTATCAACAATTCGATTCAAGATGGCAATTTCACGATCTGTAGAAGCAACGAAATCATTATCTCCTTTTTTATTAAAAGAAGATCCGAAATTATGAAATTCTTGCTCAATATCAGCAACAATAGATGCAAGCTCTTCTGGGTCAGAAAGGACTTCCAATGAACCATGCACATAGTTTGTTACCTGCTCTTCTGCAGAATAACAGTACTCCTTTCCTATACTCTTAATTGCGTCTATTGTGTCGCCAGGAATGATTTGGTAGCTATCAAACGAAATCGTACAGTCTCCATCTTCTAATTCTACTGTAGGCTCAATTTCACACTTCCCTTGAAGTTCGTCTTCGATTTTATCCTTAAAGTTTTGGATATAACTATCCATGTCAAAATCAAGTCGAACTAAACCATTCTTTTGCTTAGTGACTTTCTCGATTTTTATCAAATCTCGTTTTGCGTCAAGAAGTGCATTTAAACCATCCAAGTATGCTTGCCACATTTCCTTATCCTCCTCTATGTGAATTTCAATTGGAGGAATTGGTAAAGCAAAACAATCTTTTAGGAAATTGCTAATCTCTTCTGTGTGGTTTAACCAATATGAACCAGCTCCACTTATCAGACGAAGTTCACTTTCGTTCTGATCGACAAATTTTATCTCACATTTTCTCTTTGAATACTCGTTTTCCTCTGGAAGAACGATATTCTTCTCAGATAGAACTGGATTAATCAATGAAAATCCATCACGAGCCAATTTTGCTGTTAAAGAGATATTAATTTCATCAATTTTTATAGCAAGCTCATCTAATAGCTTACCGTCTCTATTTTTTTGCCGTCTATGAATAAAGCAACACTCATGTACGCCCTTAATCTGTGCAACCATATCTTCAAAGCTCGTTGAGTTGTTCTTGTTATTGAAATCAACGTTCTTTTCAGAATAACGCACAAAGAGAGGAAATACAGAACCGTCATCGACATTCGAATAGACGTTCTCGTCGAAAGTTCTTTCTAATTCCATATTTGATTTGTTTTATTGTAAATATACGATACTGATGTTTCTGTCAAACATATTTAATTGTGCACGAACAATAGAGTCGTCCTCTATCATGACAACTACACCATAGTTCTCAAAAGATGCAGCTTGAAGTGGTGCACCTATTGCAAGGGCATTTTCATCGTAGCCATATCCTCGCAGTTCTACAATGTTTCCTTCTACATTAACTATTTTCATTCTTTTAGGTGCCATCTGAACATTGTTCTTCCAAAGTGGATGAACCCCATCAAGATTATACATGGTTACAGTATAGCCTTCTTCTCCTTGTATGTTTTTTTTGATAACGAGTCGACGATTACAACCATAGTTGTGTCCGGAAATATCTTGTCCGTTCTGGAAACGAATGTGATCAGAAGAGTCAAATACAACTTGTCCATTTGAAGGGTAATTATTTCCTTCTAAAAGGTATCTTACAAAAGAGTTGCTCATTGTTGGAACTATTTTTGAATTGTCAAATTTTGAACACAAAGATAGGAAAAGAATCTCATACGATTGTTAGAATAACGAAAAATTACACCTATTCTACTCCATAAAAGGTTTTTAGGCTTATTTTTTCCGATAACTTTGCTTGTTTTTTCGTTCACTCCACGGAAGGTCAGACGATGAGCCCCCCCGAGCCTGTACCGACATGAACCTCTGCTGGTCCGCCAGCGGCAAGGGTGAAAACGGCACCCAGCAATTCCGCCTGTTTTCCATTTACCTGTTCC
>DYCT01000127.1:840-6348 GCA_019417975.1 Bacteroides sp. | reverse complement strand
TCAAAGTATCTTAGGATACTTGGCGAAGTATCTTAAGATACCTGGAAAAGTATCCCAAGATACTCTACCCGAAATCGTACATTTCAGTGACCCAAAATATGACTTTTTCACCCCAATATCCTGCATAAATATACAAAACAAGTCAATATACACGAACAAATATGCATAAATATACAGAATTATAACTTTAGAAAATAACAATATGCTTACAATAATCAGACTACATATTACATTTACTCAGAAATAAAACTTTTTTCATGTCAAAACAACAGTTACAAAACAGAAGTATAAATACTCATTACCGACATCCCGACCACAAAATAAGTCATCCATTATCTTGCTCTCATTTCTTCGCAAAAGAGAAATGCGTACCTAGTCATTAGAATAAGTATAAAAGAAACATTCGATGAAATTTCAAAGAATTTGGTTACTTTTGCATTGATTTGTTGAAAGTATAGCACTACCTATATATAGAAAACAGCACGATGTAAACCCTCGTCACTATTTTCCTACACTCCGCCCAACTCCTATACTAAAAACAAATCAAACAAATATGATGATAATCCTAACATAAAGAGAAACGATTCTTATGAAACTATTCCAAGCTACAGAGATTAAAAAACTGGATGCATATACAATTGAAAACGAGCCAATCAGCTCCATCGACCTCATGGAAAGAGCAGCTACAGCACTCACTCAAGCCATCGAAAAGCGTTGGGGAAAAGAACATCAATTTATTGTCTTTGCAGGTCCCGGCAACAACGGTGGGGATGCGTTGGCGGTAAGTCGATTGTTGGTTCAAGACGGCTATTCTGTACAAGTATTCTTATTCAATACAAAAGGTGTGCTATCGGACGATTGCACCATCAATAAAGAACGACTGAAGCAATGCAATATAGAATTCAATGAAATCACTTCGGCTTTCAACCCTCCCATGCTACAAGCCGAACATATTGTAATAGATGGTCTGTTTGGTTCCGGCCTCAACAAGCCACTCACCGGTGGATTTGCCGCAGTCGTAAAATACATCAATGCGGCACCCTGCACGGTAATCAGCATCGACATCCCTTCGGGACTCATGAGCGAAGACAACAGCTATAACACGCACGCCAGCATTATCCGGGCAAATTATACATTAACCCTACAGTTACCGAAATTAGCATTCCTCTTCGCTGAAAACCAAGAATACATCGGTGAATGTCAAGTACTGGACATCAAACTACACCCGGAAGGAATCCAATCGATTCCAAGCATCTATCAACTGACCGAATTGCCCGAAGTGCAAAAGATGATTCGTCCACGAAACCCATTTGCCCACAAAGGCAATTTCGGACACGGACTGCTGATAGCCGGGTCAAAAGGAATGGCTGGCGCATCTGTCTTAGCAGCACGCGCATGTTTGAAAAGTGGCATCGGACTACTCACGGTTCACGCTCCTATATGTAACAACAACATATTGCAGGTCACTGTGCCGGAAGCCATGGTTGAAAACGACTTGTTCGAAGAATGGTTTGCAGCACCATCCGACCCCGACAATTACCAAGCCATCGCCATCGGACCGGGATTAGGAAAATCTGCCGATACGGCTCGCGCTTTAGCAGAACAGCTAAGAATGTGCTCGTCACCCGTTGTTCTCGATGCTGACGCACTGAACATCATGGCTACCAACCGCAATATCCTGACTGCCATACCTAGGAATTCCATCCTCACCCCACACCCGAAAGAGCTGGACAGACTTACAGGACAGAGTCAAAACTCGTATGAGCGTCTAAACAAAGCACGCGATTTGGCAGCTCATCTACAGTCTTTCATCGTCCTGAAAGGCGCATATACAGCAATCGTTACCCCGGAAGGAAACTGTTTCTTTAATCCTACCGGCAATGCAGGTATGGCCACAGGAGGTTGCGGCGATGTACTCACCGGTGTTTTGTTGGCTCTATTAGCTCAAAACTATTCCCCCCAAGAAGCATGTATAATCGGGGTATATGCACACGGATTGGCCGGAGATATAGCAGCTGACCGAAAAGGACAAATCGGTATGACAGCAAGCGATGTGATAGAGCTTTTGCCGGAAGCATGGAAACAATTAAGTACTAATTAAGAGAAAGAATACGTGTATTTGTGCAGAATTTCATTACATTTGCATATCACATATATTATAAGCTGAATCAGAAATGAAAAAAATAATCCTACCAACCTTATTGGCTCTGACCACCATGGGATATGCCCAGACAGACGTATCGCCCTACATACCGGGCAAAAGTATGGATGCTGTCACTTATTTCTTGCCTAAAACGGTCATCGAAATAGAAGTGGAAGCTGTAAAGGTTACTTATACACCGGGCGAATTCTGCAAATATGCAGACCGATACTTACGCCTGACCGGACTGTCTGACACACCCAGCTCGCATTGGGAAATAGAAAGTATTAAAGCTACATCGACCGGAATGCCCGATCCGAACAATGTATACTCTATCAAACTAAAAGATAAAAGTATCGCCCCGTTAGTAGAACTGACTTCAGACGGTATCATCAAATCGATAAACCGCTCTGCAGAAAAGAGACAAGTTCCGGCATCAAAAGTAACTCCGGCCAAGGCTAAAATCAATCCGCGCGACTTTATGACAGAAGAGATTCTTATGGCAAGCTCTACCGCCAAGATGGCAGAACTTGTAGCCAAAGAAATCTACAACATCCGAGAAAGCAAAAATGCAATCATACGCGGACAAGCGGACAATATGCCTAAAGACGGAGAGGCCATGAAGTTGATGTTGTCTAACTTGGAGGAACAAGAAACTGCCATGTTGGAAATGTTTTCCGGCACCACACTCCGCGAAACCAAACATTTCACACTTCACTTAGTACCCGGCAGCAGTTTAAACAAAGAAGTACTCTTCCGCTTCTCTTCTCGTTTGGGAGTCTTAGACAAAGAAGATTTAGGCGGAAAGCCTATCTACGTAAACCTTACCGACCTAAACACAGTGCCACAAGCCACCGATGGGAAAGAGAAAAAGAAATTGGGTGGAGTCGTATACAATGTTCCGGGGAAAGCCCAAATCACAATCTTTACCGGCAACAAGAAGTTTGTAGAGCAGACATTGCCTGTTACCCAGTTTGGTAACCAAGAAGTCTTAGCCGACGATTTGTTCAACAAACGTACCAATACACAAGTGACTTTCGACCCGGCTACAGGCGGACTTTTGAAAATAGATCGCGAATAAACAATCGCTTCTAAACTATCATCTATAACAAAAAGCTCCGGCAAGCGAATGGATTTACTGCTTGCCGGAGCTTTTTATATTATCAAATCAAAAGGCAGGTCTTATCTATTCCTGCATACTCAGACAGAGCAATCCATCTTTCTGCATCTGCTGGATAAACATCGTGATACGGACTTCATAGCCCGGTTCGTCTTTAAAAGCACTTTCACCCAGCAAGTGCACAATATCACGCACCGAACGTTTTCCATCGACCAATGCCAATACTGCTGAGCCATGCTCTTCAAACTCTATCTGATTGTAGAGTATCTGTCCACGATGAGAAAACAAACGCTGCATCCATTTCGCCTTATAGCGAGGAAAAGACATCACAGACAAGCCCCCTTTTGTTTCCAAGCGGACGTGCTCCGGTATACACGGAATCACGTCCAGCACATTTATCTTTACATCAGACATATCCAATGTTTACTTGATGTTTGGCTCTTCCAAACCGTATCCTTTTTGCTTGTCTACCATCTTCAACCAAATGCCCAACAACAAAGCAACAACGCCCAAAGATGCGAATACCAACATCGGAACTGTATAGTTGTATTCCAACGGATTGGTTACACCCGGATTAGACATACGAAGAACAGAACCGATAATCATTGGGAATGAATACAAACCGATGTTCTGAATCCAGAAGATAACAGCATAGGCAGAACCCAACAAACGATTGTCCACCAATTTGGGAAGAGAAGGCCATAAAGCTGCAGGAACCAGCGAGAACGAAATACCCAACAAGATGATACCTACATAAGCCACAAATACAGACTTGGTGGCCGGCAGCAGCAAAGCAAATGCCAAGTGGCAGCAAATCATCAACAAAGCACCGAAAATAAGCATGGAAGCACCCTTACCTTTATGGTCGAGGAAGTTACCCAAGAAAGGAGTGATAGCCGCTGCACCCAATGGGAATACGAAGAACACCAAACCTGCCTGCTCACTGGTATAACCCAAATTGCACTGAAGCATGTTGATGGCGTATTTCTGGAATGGGAAAATAGCTGAATAGTAAAGTACACAAAGCAAAGCAACCAGCCAGAACACTTTAGAAGAGAATATCTGACCCAAATCGCTGACTTTAAACGGTTCGTCTTTTTCTTCACCGCTCTCACCCATCTGCTGCTCCAGACGCTTATCCATAAAGCCATAACAGATAAAGCAAATCAAACCGATAAGCAATAGCAATACCGATACAGCAACCGGACGAGATACGCTGACCGGCTCAATCTTATTAGCTAATACCGGAGAGCCCAATACAACTACTGCCACACCAACACGTGCTATAGCCATCTCGATACCCATCGCCAAAGCTAATTCCTTACCTTTAAACCATTTTACGATACCACGGCTCACTGTGATACCAGCCATTTCAACTCCAGAGCCAAAAAACATGAAGCCAATAGCTGAAAGCTTGGCAGAAGCCGGCATCCCTTCATAGAACGGAGTAACATTCCACCATTCAAGCGGTAAGTTCAAGAAGTTGTTCATAAAAGCTTCTACTCCGCTACCGACAAAACTGTCACATACGGCATAATAGTTAATTAATGCACCTACAAACATCACAACACCTGAAAGGATGGCAGTGAAACGTACTCCCATCTTATCCAGAATAATACCTGCAAATATCAGGAAGAAAACGAATACATTCAAAAAGGTTTCAGAACCGGCATAACGACCATATGCTACAGGGTCCCAACCACGCTGATTCTGCAACAACTCCATCAATGGTGACAGAATATCCATAAAAATGTAGCCAAAAAACATGGCCGATGCTAATAGCACTAAGGCTGTCCAACGAATAGCAGGGACATCCTTCATCAATTGTTCAACTTTCTCTTTCATTTCTAATCTAACAATAAATATTAATTTGGTTTTAAGTTATTTTTAAACATTCGACAAACTTACGAAAATCTGTGAAATAAACGAATAAAAAAAGGGAGAATCTGTCCGCTTTTTTGCATTCTATCCAAGTTCGGTTAGCCCTAAAAACAACAGAGGCCGTCTTTTTCAAGACGACCTCTGCCTATTTCATGAAGTTCTAAATTAGTCTAAGTTAGCCAATTTACCGTCAGAACCCAGTACATTCAAAATCTTATGCATGTACATCTTCTCCATTTCGTCACGAGCCGGTCCCAAGTATTTACGTGGGTCGAATTCAGCAGGTTTCTCAGCGAAGACACGACGGATAGCAGCTGTCATAGCCAAACGAGAGTCTGAGTCGATGTTAATCTTGCAAACAGCCGAC
>DYCT01000127.1:0-830 GCA_019417975.1 Bacteroides sp. | reverse complement strand
GAAGTTCTTCTTCAGGAATACCGATAGCAGCTTCGAGGTTACCACCGAACTTATTAATCATATCAACATATTCCTGAGGAACAGAAGATGATCCGTGAAGTACGATAGGGAAACCAGGCAACTTAGCCATTACACCGTCCAATACATCGAATGCCAATGGAGGAGGAACCAAACGACCGGTAGCCGGGTCAAGGTGACACTGCTCAGGTTTGAACTTGTATGCACCGTGTGAAGTACCGATAGAAATAGCCAAGCTATCGCAACCAGTACGAGTAGAGAAGTCGATTACTTCTTCAGGGTTAGTATAAGTGTGGTGCTCTGCACAAACTTCGTCTTCTACACCAGCCAATACACCCAACTCACCTTCTACAGTAACATCATACTTGTGAGCATATTCTACCACCTTCTTAGTAAGCTCAACATTTTCTTCGTAAGGAAGATGAGAACCATCAATCATTACAGAAGAGAAACCTAAATCAACGCATGATTTACAAAGTTCAAATGAATCACCGTGATCCAAGTGAAGAACGATTTCAGGATGATTGCATCCCAATTCTTTTGCGTATTGTACAGCACCTTCTGCCATATAGCGGAGAAGTGTCTGGTTTGCATAGTTACGAGCACCTTTCGATACTTGAAGAATAACCGGAGATTTTGTTTCTACAGAAGCCTTGATAATGGCCTGCAACTGCTCCATGTTATTAAAATTGAATGCCGGAATAGCATAACCGCCTTTGATGGCTTTGGCAAACATCTCTCTAGTGTTTACCAATCCTAAATCCTTGTAATTTACCATCTTGTTTACTATTAAATTATTAGTGACTCAATTA
>DYCT01000126.1:1203-6356 GCA_019417975.1 Bacteroides sp. | reverse complement strand
TTGTCAAAGCCGACCTTCCTATTTGAATACGATTGGTCTATTTCTTGCGAACAGGTATTTTGTCGATGCGACGTTGATGACGTCCTCCTTCAAAATCGGTAGCAAAGAATTCTTCCATAATGGCTGCAGCTTCTTCTTTATTGATGAAGCGGCCTGGCATTACCAATACGTTGGCATCGTTGTGTTGACGTGCCAAATGGGCAATCTCCGGAATCCAACAAAGAGCTGCACGGATTTGCTGGTGTTTGTTTAGGGTCATACTGATACCTTCACCGCTACCACAGATAGCGATACCGGGATAGCATTCGCCTGCTTCTACAGCTTCGGCCAATGGGTGCGCGAAATCTGGATAGTCAACACTTTCTTCTGAATTGGTGCCAAAGTCTTTGTAACTCCATCCTTTAGACTCAATCCAAGTCTTGACATATTCTTTTAATTCAAATCCTGCATGATCGCAGGCCAATCCGATTGTTTTCATTAGAGCATTGCTTTTACTTGGTTGTATACATTTTCAGCTGTGAATCCTAATTTCTCATCCAATACTTTGTAGGGTGCAGAGAAACCGAATGATTCCAATCCGTAGACTTTTCCATTCGCTCCTACCAAGCCTTCCAAGTTAACAGGGAGTCCGGCTGTCAGACCGAATATTTTCGCACCGGTGGGGAGGATAGATTCTTGGTAGACTTTGTCTTGGCTGCGGAACAGACCTTCTGAGGGTACAGATACGATACGAATCTTTACTCCATCTTTACGAAGCAGTTCTGCACCGGATATCAAGGTTGATACTTCTGAACCGGAAGCCAAAAGGATTACATCCGGATTTTCGTTAGAACCGGCAACAATGTATGCACCACGTTCCACACCTTTATAATCATTACCTTCCGGCAGGTTTTTGATGTTCTGTCGAGAGAAAATCAGAGCTGTCGGGGTAGTGGTATTCTCCATAGCCAGTTTCCAAGCTTCTGTTGTTTCTTCTACATCAGCAGGACGCAATACGAGCATTGAGTTTTTACCCTTGTGGTTTTTGAGTTTTTCCATCAAGCGGATTTGTGCTTCCTGTTCTACCGGTTCGTGGGTAGGACCGTCTTCGCCTACACGGAATGCGTCATGACTCCAGATGAACTTGACAGGCTGTTCCATCAAGGCAGCCATACGGATGGCTGGTTTCATATAGTCTGAGAATACGAAGAAGGTAGCGCAAGCAGCGATGACTCCTCCGTGCAATGCCATACCTATGCATACACAAGCCATAGTAAGTTCTGAAACACCGGCTTGCAAGAAAGCACCAGTGAAGTCGCCTTTGGTAAAGGCATGTGTTTTCTTTAAGAATCCATCTGTTTTGTCAGAGTTCGACAAATCGGCTGACGATACAATCATGTTGCCAACTTGTTCTGCCAATACGCCGAGGACAGTAGCTGATGCTCCACGAGTAGCGGCATCCGGCTTTTGTTGGATGGAATCCCAATCCACTTTCGGTGCTTGTCCGGAGAAGTAGAAATCTAACTTGCTTGCCAGTTCCGGATTTTCTTTTGCCCATTGCGCAGTTTTTGCTTTTTTATCAGCAACGATTTTCTTCAGTTCTTCTGTACGTTTGGCATAAAGTTCTTTTACTTCATCGAATACCACGAATGGATTGGTTGGGTCGCCACCCAGATTTTTGATAGTAGCATCGAAAGAGGCTCCACTGGCACTCAATGGCTGACCATGTGTGGAACATTTGTTTTCGAAGCTTTCACCGCTTTCTGTAATAGCGCCTTTACCCATGATGGTTTTACCGATAATCAGTGTAGGGCGTTCTTTTTCTGCTTTGGCTTCAATAAGTGCTTGGCGTATTTCGTCCGGATTGTTGCCATTGATTGTAATAACGCGCCAGTTCCAAGCTTCATATTTTTGTGCTACATTTTCGCTGGTTACCGAATTTGTATCTGTAGAGAGCTGGATATCGTTTGAGTCGTAGAACATGATGAGGTTGTCCAATCCTAAGTGACCGGCCATACGTCCTGTTCCTTGAGATATTTCTTCTTGGATACCTCCATCGGAGATGAACGCATAGATGGTTTGTCCCATTACCTCACCAAAGCGTGCTTGTAGGAATTTCGCAGCAATGGCAGCACCTACAGCATATGCATGACCTTGTCCTAATGGACCTGAAGTGTTTTCAATACCACGCATAACGTCTACTTCCGGGTGTCCGGGGGTAGGGCTTCCCCATTGGCGGAATTCTTTCAGCTCATCGATTGTGAACTTTCCTGTTAGAGCCAATGTAGCATAAAGCATCGGTGACATGTGTCCTGGATCCAGAAAGAATCGGTCGCGACCATTCCATTTGGGATTTTCCGGGTCGTATTCCAAGAATTCAGAATATAATACGTTGATAAAGTCGGCTCCGCCCATAGCACCACCTGGGTGTCCGGATTTGGCTTTTTCAACCATTGCTGCTGCCAATATACGGATGTTGTCAGCAGCACGTGTCATAAGTTTACTGTCGTTCATTGCTGGGATATTTAATAAGATTTAGTGCAAAGATAGAGAATATATTGATGATAATGCTTGTTGCTTGCGAAAAATAGTATGAAATCAGCGATTGGATAAAAAATAAGGATGGGCAGACACCCATCCTTATTGCAAGCTATTTATTGTTTATTCTACTCTTCGTGAGCCATCGCTAATAACTACGTCGTATATCTTTGGATTACGTCCGAATTTAGCAGGGAAGCGTTCTTTTACAGTATTGACGAATGTTTCATACAATTCGTTTTTAACCAAGTTGATGGTACATCCACCGAAACCGCCACCCATAACACGTGAACCGGTTACACCGCAGTCGAAAGCCAAATCGTTCAAGAAGTCGAGTTCTTCGCAGCTTACTTCATACAGTTTGCTCATTCCTTGGTGGGTTTCGTACATCTTTTGTCCTACTGTTTCGTAATCGTTCTTTTCCAAAGCATCGCAAACATCCAATACACGTTGGATTTCTTCGATTACATATTTAGCACGCATGTAATCTTCTTCGCTGATTTTTGACTTGAATTCGTCCAACATATCCATGGTGCAGTCTCTCAAGAATCCTACTTCCGGATATTTGGTGCGGATAGCAGCCACAGCAGCTTCGCAGCTTTGACGACGTTTGTTGTAAGCAGAAGAAGCGAGTTCGTGTTTAACAACAGAGTCTACCAATACCAGTCTGTATCCTTCCGGATTGAATGGGAAGTACTGATATTCCAATGAACGGCAGTCTAAGCGCATCAAGTTGCCTGCTTTTCCGAATACAGAAGCGAATTGGTCCATGATACCACAGTTCACACCGCAGTAGTTGTGCTCAGTAGCCTGACCTACTTTTGCCAATTCGAATTTATCTATTTTGCCTTCACCGAACATTTCGTTCAATGCAAAGGCATATGTGCTTTCTAAAGCTGCAGAAGAAGACATACCGGCTCCTAATGGAACATCACCGGCAAAAGCGGTATTGAAACCTTGTACAGGGACACCGCGTTTAATCATTTCGCGACATACGCCGAAGATGTATCTTGCCCAGCTGGCAGAAGGAGCATCGTCTTCGTTTAAACCGAATTCTACATAGTCTTTCAAGTCGATAGAGTATGCATGTACTTTGTTTGTACCGTTAGGCTTGATTTCTGCCATGATACCTTTGTCGACTGCTCCGGGGAATACGAAACCGCCATTGTAGTCGGTGTGTTCTCCAATTAAGTTAATACGTCCGGGTGAAGTATAAATAGAACCGGTTGTTCCATCGAAATGCTTGATAAAGCGGCTTCTTACATAATTTATATCCATAGCACTTAATGTTATTAAGGTAAATAATATATGAATCTTAGGGTCTCTTTCGTTTGATTATTTCTTTTCTGAGACTTTAGAACCAATTAAAGCATAGAACAATACATAGGCAGCGCAGAATACGACTACCCAATAGCTTGACATGTAGTTGCCTGTGATGTCGGCAATCCATCCTTGGAGTGGTACTAATACAGCACAACCGAATACCATAGTCATGAAGATACCGCTGGCGATAGCTGTGTATTTGCCAAGACCTTCTACTGCCATGTTGAAGATACCGCCCCACATTACGCTGGTGCAGAGACCTACCAACAAGAAAGCAAATATACCAACGGGAACTTCTGCCCAGATAATTTCCAATTTAGCCCAGTCGATACCCGGTACGTTGGCTGTAATGTCTGCCGGAGCAAACATACCGAATATTACCAGAATGATACTGATAGTAGATACGGTTGTAATCATGGCACGGCTACTGACTTTACCACCGATACTTCCACCTACGAAACGACCGATAAGCATCATCAGCCAATATACAGCTACGATAAGACCTACAATGTTGGCATCCATGCCAAGTCCGGGAGTCAGTGCCTCAGGATCAGAAGTCAAGTATTGCAGAACGTAAGTCGGTGTACCTACTTCGATACCCATATAAAGGAAGATAGCCAAGATACCCAATACGAAGTGGCGGTATTTCATAGCACCTTTGATGAGGGATACATCTACAGGAGCCTGTTCCGGTTCTTCGATTTTGGTGAATGTGATAACGATAGCTGCAATGATGAAGATAGCTAAAGCAATCATCAGAGCGGGAGTTGCGTCGGCAATATGAGCTTTGCTGGCATCACCAATCAAGGCACCCATGATAATGTATACTGCTACTGCTGCACTACTGTTGAATACACCACCAATCTGGATGAACTGGTTGCCTTTGTTACCGCCACCGCCTAAGATGTTCAACATCGGGTTTACAACACAGTTGAGGATACACATGGTGAATCCGCTGATGAAAGCACCGATAAGGTATACTAAGAATGCGCTTTCTTTACCAACGTGTCCGCTCAACCATTGTACCAAGATACCTACAATACCGATAACGAGACCGATAAGAGCTGTCTTTTTGTAACCATATTTAGCAATGAGCATTCCGGCCGGTATACCCATTACAAGATATGCTATAAAGTTTCCGATGTTACCAATCTGGGCAAGTACATTACTTGCTCCAAAGTCGTTTTTCACGATAACGGCCATTGGAGAGCAAAGGTTAGTAACGAAAGCAATCATTGCAAAGAGTGCAATCATAATGATGATGGCACCCCATTGTTTCTTTTCTTGTGTCATGATAGTTTAAAGATATAAGT
>DYCT01000126.1:0-1193 GCA_019417975.1 Bacteroides sp. | reverse complement strand
CTGATGCCGAATTTGTAAATAGTAGTCTGACGATACTGTTCACCTTTGTCTAATACGACAGATGGGAAATGCGGCTTGTTGGGTGAGTCGGGCAAGTGCTGTGCTTCGAAACAGATTGCACTTCGAGCCGGGAAGGTGGCGCCGTGTGATCCGCTGAAACCATTCAGCCAGTTGCCTGTGTAGAGCTGTACACCCGGTTCGGTGGTATAAACCTCCATGCTTCGTCCGCTGGTCGGCTCAACGCATTTGGCTGCAAAACTCAGTTCTCCTACTTCTTTCTTATTGAGTACGTAGCAGTGGTCGTATCCGGCACCGTATATCAGTTGCTGGAACGGTTCGTTGATACGTTCACCTACAGTATGTGGTACACGGAAATCCATTGGAGTGCCTGCTACGGAAGCTATCTCACCGGTAGGGATTGATACTTCATCCATAGGAGTATAAAAATCAGCATTGATGGTAACGATGTTGTTTTCAATGCTTGGAGTGGGATTATTGATTCCTGCAAGATTGAAGAAACCGTGGTTTGTCAGGTTGACAATTGTTTTTTGGTCGGTTGTTGCTTTATAGTCGATTACTAAAGCATTGTCATCGTTGAGTGTATAAGTCATAACGATGGCTAAGTTGCCGGGGAAACCTTCTTCACCATCGGGAGAGATGTAGCGGAATACGACCGAATTGGGAGCTACCTGCTCTGCATCCCATATCACAGTGTGAAAACCTTTAGGACCACCGTGCAACGAGTTCGGACCGTTGTTGATGGTCAACTCGTAGGTTTTGCCATCCAGCGTAAAGCGTCCTTTGGCGATACGGTTGCCATAGCGTCCGATTGTGGTGCTGAGGAAAGGTTCCGGACTATTGATTACTGCATCAATATGGTCGTGCCCGAGGATTACGTTGGCCAGCTTGCCGTTGCGGTCGGGTGCCATAATTGATAGAATAGCAGCTCCGTAGTTGGTAGCTGCTATTTCCATGTTATTGTTATTTCTTAGAATGAACAGGTCTGTTGCTTTTCCATTAACGATTTTCTGGAAATTTTTTCTGACGAGACCTGAGAGATTCTTTGGCTCTTCATTCGTGTTAATCATGATAGAAATACCTATTTAAATTAGATTTAAGCTTTTACCTTTGGTGGAGCATAGCGGACTCGAACCGCTCACCTCGACACTGCCAGTGTCGCGCTCTAGCCAGAT
>DYCT01000125.1:3474-6360 GCA_019417975.1 Bacteroides sp. | reverse complement strand
TAAGATACTTTCAAAAGTATCTTAGGATACTTTGCCAAATATCTATAGATAAAATGCCTTTTGAAACATATTTTAATATGCATAAATATGCAATCTCAGCACCGAAATATTGCATAAAAAACCAGAATTATCGACTAAATGCATATTTATACATCGTATCCGAACAAAATTTTCAAAATACCGGTTAGCAAAAATCAAATATATCAGACATTATAACACAATTAAGACCATAAATGCTTACAATTTGAAACATCCGAATTTCATTCTTAACAAGAATTCGACTATTCCACTCCCACTTGTATCTGTCTCCTCCACCTCCCTTTTCCTACCTCATCAGGCCACAGAAACCATCCGAGAACCACATTCCCAAAACTATTATCTGCTAACAAGCTGTGTTCTTTACCTAAAAAGCTACCATCTATCAAATATTTTTTGTACTTTGCGGGCAAAAATAAGACAGCTATGGGCCTGAACAATAATTTTAAGAAGATATACAGAGACATTCTGTATAAAGTATTGCTTTTTATCGCTACCGTGGGCGTCATCGTCTACTTCATGCCACGCGAAGGTAAGTTCAACTACCAATTTGATGTCAACAAACCTTGGAAGTATGGTTTACTCCAAGCTTCGTTCGACTTCCCCATCTACAAGGACGAGACTGTCGTAAAAAAGGAACAAGACAGCATACTCACCCTCTTCCAGCCCTATTTTGTTCAAAATGAGAGCATATACCAACAAGAGGTGAAGAAACTAAAACAGAGCTGCACTCCGGAAGCTCTCAGAGCAAACCTGTCGCATGAATGTATCCGTCACATTGAGACCATCTTAAAGTCTATCTATGAGAAAGGGGTTATATCCAACGAGGAACTCGACAAGTTGCATCGCGAGCACGTGTCGTCCGTGATGATTATTCACCACAACACAGCCTCTCCTACTCCCCTCAGCGACCTATACACCATCAAGGCAGCCTACGAATACATGTTGCACGCAGACACCATCCGATTCAGCAAAAACCTCTTATACCACTATGACCTGAACGAATACATCACTCCAAACTTGGTCTACGATGAAGAGAAATCGGCTATCGCGCGCAAAGACCTATTGGCTAACATTTCATGGGCATCGGGTTTCGTACAAAGCGGGCAAAAGATAATCGACCGGGGAGAAATCGTCACTCCCGAAACGTACAACATCCTGGAATCACTACGCCAAGAGTCTATCAAGCGAAATGAATCTACACAGCAGAAGCAACTGATTTTCTTCGGACAACTAGCTTTTGTGGGCATCTTGATGCTATGTTTCATGCTCTATCTGGAACTGTTCAGAAAAGAATACTATCAGCAAAAGAAAACATTGGCACTCGTCTTTACTGTCATCATTTTCTTCTCGGTGCTGACATCGCTGATGGTAAAACACAACTTCTTCAATGTCTATATCGTGCCGTTTGCCATGCTGGCTATCATCATCCGCATATTTTTGGATTCGCGCACAGCTTTCCTGACACTCGTCACCACCATCTTGATTTCATCCATCTGCTTACGCTACCCCTACGAGTTCGTTCTTCTGCAAACTGTAGCTGGATTGGTGGCCATATTCAGTCTGCGCGAACTGTCGCAACGCTCACAAATCTTCAAATCGGCCATTTTAGTTACCATCAGTTATATCGCTCTCTATTTTGCCTACGAACTAATCCATGAAAACGACCTGACCAAATTGAACCTGAGCATGTACATGTATTTCACGATTAATGGTATATTACTTTTGTTCGGTTATCCGCTGCTATTCCTATTCGAAAAAGCATTCGGATTTACTTCCAACGTCACCTTGGTAGAGCTATCGAACATCAACAACAAACTGCTCCGACGCATGTCTGAAATCGCCCCCGGCACATTCCAGCACTCCATGCAGGTGGCCAATCTGGCGGCAGAAGCTGCTCGCAAGGTCAACGCCAAGGCACAATTGGTACGTACCGGTGCCTTATACCACGACATCGGGAAAATGGAAAACCCTGCTTTCTTTACCGAAAATCAATCGGGAGTAAACCCACACCAGAACCTTAGCTACGAGCAAAGTGCACAAATCGTAATCAGCCATGTGACCGACGGCCTTAAATTGGCAGAGAAATACAACTTGCCTAAAGTCATCAAAGACTTCATCGCTACACACCACGGTGTGGGACAAACCAAATATTTCTATATTTCCTGGAAAAACGAACACCCGAACGAAGAGGCCGACATGCGAATATTCACTTATCCCGGCCCTAACCCAAGCACGAAGGAGACAGCCATCTTGATGATGGCCGATGGGGTAGAAGCTGCCAGCCGAAGTCTGCCGGAATATACAGAAGAGTCTATCAGCAACCTCGTTGACAAAATCATCGATGGGCAAGTCAGTGATGGTTATTTTAAAGAATGTCCTATCACATTCAAAGACATCGCCACCATCAAAGCCGTATTCAAAGAAAAGCTCAAGACAATGTATCACACACGCATACAATATCCTGAGCTGAAAAAATAAGAGAAAAAGAAAGAACGCTATTCGTCCAATCCGGGACGAATAGCTTCCAATAATCCTTGGCAAGCATCTTCGAGAATATCGAGTACATTCTCAAAACCGGAAGCCCCGCCATAATAGGGGTCTGGGACATAATCGACCATTTTCTTCTGGCAGTAAAGGCACATCCGCTTTACCTTCTTCTGAGCCTCGACCGAAGGAGCCAATTCAAGCAAATCATCGATATTCCGGTCGTCCATCCCGATAATCAAGTCGAAATGGAAAAAGTCGTCGGTGTCAACAGGACGAGAACGGTGCGTCAGTTGATAGCCTCTGCGAGATGCATGCATCCGCATCCGCGCATCGGGAAGTTCTCCTCGATGATAACTTAAG
>DYCT01000125.1:576-3464 GCA_019417975.1 Bacteroides sp. | reverse complement strand
CTTAAGATTCCGGCAGAATCCACTTCTATCCGTTCCGACAATCCAGCCTCATCCAACAACTGACGCATGATACCTTCTGCCAATGGCGAACGACATATATTTCCTAAACAAACAAATAAAATGCGATACATATCTTCTCTCCTCTTCATCAAATACCCAAATAAGCACGAAATTGGGTAACATCTGTATTTATAATCAATTCTTCGGGAAAATCAATCTCCTGTAACAAGGCTTCCAGATATTCAAAATTTGCCACGTCGAACGAGATATGTGCATCACTGCCCAACAGTACCGGCACATCATAATGATGACACCACTGCAGAATGGATAAATTGTTGGCACGAGCCTGCGATTTGTTTCGACAAGGTTTGAGAGAGCTGTTGTTAATCTCCAACAGCTTATTGTTTTTCTTGGCTTCCACCACCAATTGCCGAAAATCAAGTTCAGCAGTTCCATCACCCGGATGACTGATAATCTGCACGTAAGGATTGCGAATAACCTCAATCACCCCTTTTGTATTGGCTGCCCGATTGTTTTGTGCATAACACAGAGAATGAATGCCTGCAATGCAAAAATCAAGCAATTTTAAATGCCTCTCATCCAAATCCAGATTTCCATGACAGTCGAGGATATTAGCCTCTGCTCCTAACAACAAATCCATATTATACATATGCCGAGGCACTACATGCATGTTTCTGAAGTAAATGGGGTCGCATGTACCGGGAATGGCAGGACCGTGTTCTGTAATGCCCAATAGTTTCAAATCTTTGGTCGTAGCCGCATATACCATTTCTTGCAATGAGCTATATGCGTGTCCACTCACAAGGGTGTGAGTATGTACGTCAAGTTCAATATTCATTTCTATCCAATTAAATTATCTATTACATAGGGTCTACATCATAATAGACCAATAATGAGCGGAAATGTTCATCCATTTGTATCTCTCGCTGTACTTGGCGAAGCAGTTCGCGTACCTTCATCATCGAAGCGCTGACTTCTATCTTTACCACAATCTTCTTGATATACAACGTCTGGATACGTGCTACCGGTGGGTTATCCGGTCCTAAGATACGTCGACCGAATATCTCTCTAAGTCGTCCGGCCATGGCTGTCGCAGCCTTGTCCAGTACATCCTGTCTATGATGTTTCAAATACACATATATCAACCGGCAGTAAGGCGGATACCCGAAAGCACTACGCTCTTCCATCTGCGACCTATACATCCCTTCAAAGTCGGTATTCATCACCTGAGCAATGATGGGGTGCTCCATCGATTTGGTCTGTAAAACCACCAATCCTTGTTTATTCTTTCTACCAGCCCGGCCAGACACTTGCGCCATCATCTGGAAAGCTCGCTCGTAGGCTCGAAAGTCCGGATAATTCAGCAACGAATCGGCATTGAGGATACCCACCACACTGACTCGATCGAAATCAAGCCCTTTCGATACCATCTGTGTCCCAATAAGCACATCGGTCTTTCCGACTTGAAAATCATCAATAATCCGTTCGTAGGCAGCACGGGTGCGTGTTGTATCCAAGTCCATACGGGCAATCCGTGCATCCGGAAAGAACTCTTTGAAATCTTCTTCTACTTTCTCTGTACCAAATCCACGACTGATAATCTCCGTTCCTCCACAAGCCGGACATTCATGCGGAACTGCATAAGTAGCCCCACAGTAGTGACAAGTGAGCTGATTGATGCCACGATGATAAGTAAGACTGACATCGCAATTCTTGCAACGAGGCACCCAACCACATACCCTACACTCCATCATTGGAGCAAACCCACGTCGGTTTTGAAAGAGAATAACCTGTTCTTTTGCTTCCAATGCATTTTGGATTTTCTCCAACAACAAAGGAGAGAACTGCTTGTGCATCTGTTTCCGCTTAGCCAAATCCTTAATATCAACCGGCAGAATCTCAGGCATACGAATCTCCTGATAACGTTCTTTCAACTCCACCAACCCATATTTGCCATTCAAAGCATTGGAATAGCTTTCCAAACAAGGAGTGGCTGTACCCAGCAACACATGAGCCTTATACATGGAAGCTAACACAATGGCTGCATTGCGTGCATGATAACGCGGAGCCGGATCTTGCTGTTTATATGTGGCTTCATGTTCTTCATCTACAATCACCAAGCCCAAATTCTGGAATGGAAGAAATACCGATGAACGAACTCCCAATATCACTTGAAAAGGAGCATCGCCCAACTGCTTGCGCCAAATCTCTACACGCTCTGCATCGGGATATTTAGAATGATATACTCCCAACTTATCGCCAAACACCCGTAAAAGCCGTTCGGTAATCTGTGTTGTCAAAGCAATCTCAGGCAAAAGATAAAGCACTTGCTTACCACTCCGCAACACTTCATCAATCAGATGAATGTAAATTTCGGTCTTTCCACTAGAGGTCACCCCATGAAGCAAGCAGACTTGCTTCTCTTGAAAAGCAGCGACAATGCCTTGATAGGTTTGTTGCTGTGCCCTACTCAACGGACGAACAGCCTCAACCCGATTGCCTGTTCCGCTCAAACGCCCCACCTCATGCAAATAGGTTTGAAAGATGCCTTTATCTTGCAAGCCCTTCAATACGCTCATGCTGACTGTCGACTTTTCCAACAAAAGTTTCTTGGAAACCTCTTTCAAGGTCGACTTCCCCATAAAGCCGGACAGTTCCAGATACTTCATCAGCAAGGCCAATTGTTTAGGAGCTCTACTCAAATCATCGAACAAATTGCGCAAAGTCTGCTCCTCACAATAGGTCGGAGCCAGACGGATATAAGGTTCTGTCTTCGGTTTGTAACTTCGTTTTAGCTCCTCCTTGACAAAAATAGCTTCTTTCTCCAGCAAAACACGTATCACCGGAAGCAAATTCTTCAAGCCACA
>DYCT01000125.1:0-566 GCA_019417975.1 Bacteroides sp. | reverse complement strand
TTCTCAAGCTGCGTAACACTCAACGGTGAATGTTCACCCAGTTTGTCAAACACCAATTGTTCCCGTCCGGACAAAGGAGCATCTGCCTCGAAGTCCGGATTGACCAAAACCAACGTCTCACTTTCCAACTTCATCCCCGAAGGTACAGCTGCCTTGTATACATCACCCTCCGTGCACAAATAATAATCGGACAGCCAGTTCCAAAACTGAAATTGAGCAGGCAATAAGATAGGAGACTCGTCCAGTAAATCCATCACTTCTTTCGTTTCATACCCTTCGGGAGCAGCATAGTGAACATTCTTCACAATCGCGGTGTAGAATTTCTTCCGGCCAAAAGGTACAACTACCCTACAACCCGTCTGCACACGTGCCTCAATCGATTCGGGCAACGAATAGGTATAAGACTGAGCTAAGGGCAATGGTAATATGACATCAACGAATTTTTTCAAGGGAGTAGGCATTAAACAATGTGCAAACATACAAATTTTCCCCTATATATCCCATTTTCGCGACGTCTATTTGCCGATTTATATCTCTGCCTAAATCTTAAAAAAAAGATGCAGCAC
>DYCT01000124.1:2100-6370 GCA_019417975.1 Bacteroides sp. | reverse complement strand
CCTCTTAATCATCTGCTGGAGTATGGCTTCATCGGGGCGCATCTTCAACAAATAATCGGCTATATCGTACCCCTCTTTCCGTTCGTTTTCGGTTGCTTGGGCTTCCAGATAATCGAACAGTTGCACATCAATTCCATAGCTTCTCATCAGACTGATTTTGCTTTGCCAATAGTCGGTTGCTCCCAAATCGGGAAACAGCACAACACTTCTTCCGGCAAGAACAGACAGACTGTTGGCATTCAAACAACCGTTCTTTCCGCCTGATGCAATCCATAGGAATTGCGGTAGGTAGTAGGAGGCAATAATTGCCGTTTTCTCGCTTTCGACCAGTGCAACAGGACGGCTCTTGTCTTCTGAAAGCAGATGTTCACCGAAGAAACATTGCTTCAAATTATAGGCATCCTTGTGCAGTACGGAGTGTACCCACGTGACATGATTGTACGGTTCTTTTATCCGTTTGCCCGTTGTCGGATTGTAAAGCATTATCTTGCCTGTGCGGACTCTGTTCTGATAATCCATTTGCCAAAATACGGTTGCACCGTCCCAATGCTTGGAAGTCCCAACTTTGTATTTCCCCATCAGTTTCAATGTCTCCGCTTCTTCGAATTGAGCCGATAAGAATTGAAACAGTTTGTTATCAGGATAGCGTTGCAACGACAGGTTGACTATATCCAAATCAATGTAGGAAGTGGCTTTCGGCTCAATTCCTTTAATAGGCGTATAGCTCCGAAAGTTATCTTCTGATAACTTTTCCTTCTCCAATGGATTCCGTTCAAAGTAATCACGAGGCGTGAAGTGATAACCGCATTTCTGTTCGTGGTCGCAACGACCCACGTAATCAGGGAACAGGATTCGCTTTTCCGTATCAATGTACTTGGAAAAACATCTTTTGCGGTGACAGTTCGGGCAAGTATGCCGGGTGCTGACACCTTTGTAGGGTTCTAATATGAATCTATGTGTACTCATTGTTTGTTTCGTTTAAGGTGTGTCACTTTTGTCGTTATTGTCGTTTTCGCTTAGAAAGTGTCAAAACCGACAAAAATGTCACGGGTTAATTTTTGAATATTCTCCATGCTTCTCTTTGCGGAACAATGTCCCGATATTGTCATTGAGGAAGCGTTGAAATGTCCGTTCCTTCATTCCGTTTTGCTCGGCTACCTGTATGGCTTGGGCTGTGGTAAAGGAAGGAGGCAGCAGATTGACTATCATCTGTTGTTGGCTGTTAAGGGCATTCTCATTCAAGATATTTTGTACGCTCAATGCGGACTCTTTGAAATACTCTGTCAGTTTAATGGCTCTCTCCACGGTCAGCAGGTCGATACACGTCTTTTCGCACTCTCCGCAAGTCCATCGTGCCAGTTGGATAATCAGACAGAAGCGGATGATGTATATCTCCAGCTTGCAATAGATACTCACGATGGTATCATTTGTTTCCCGGTCGCACAGCTCTGAGAAATGGTGCTGCCACTCGTAAAGCCGTTTCTTGGCGTTCTCTGAGAAGAAAAGAATTTGCGGTTCAATCTCTCCATGTTCATTAAGGTGGCACTCCGATTGTATCAGTCTGTCAATGATAGTATTCCATTCTTGCTCTATATCTTCCGGCAGTTCTTTGTCATTCCACCGTGCTTTCTGTTGCAGGTTGGGCATCACAAACAGGATGCGGTCGATAAATCCGTTGCTAGAGCGTTCGCCCTTGGCTAACTCGTTCAGGATTTTCTTTTGGATAGTACCAATGACCGATATGTACGGACGTTTGATGAAGATGGAACTCTTGGCATTCTTGCGGTCGGACATGGTGGTCTTGGCACTGAACACGGATAGCCAGAACTGTTCCTCCGAACCGTTGTTATAGCGGTTAAAGTTCTTGAACCAAGCGGATAATTCATCTGCCCA
Organism: Bacteroides sp.; assembly: GCA_019417975.1. Classification (GTDB taxonomy): domain Bacteria; phylum Bacteroidota; class Bacteroidia; order Bacteroidales; family Bacteroidaceae; genus DYCT01. The sequence continues at coordinate 4,477 of DYCT01000124.1, read as the reverse complement.
CAAGCATAACCCACGTTTGTTTTGAGCATGAATGAGGCCCAACCCTTCGGGCGTTACGTCCGACACCAAGAAGCGTTTGCGGATAGGCTCTTGTGGAAATTGCCCTCCACCGCTTTCCGCACGTTCCTTGCGGCTCATGTTCATCAGCTCATCGTACTTGGCAAGAGCCTTTTCAAATTCCTGATTCTGTCGGTAGTCATAATCAAGAAACGGCTTCATCGCAAAACTGAGCGGGTGGCTTTTGTTCGCTCCCGGTCTTCCAATCAATGCCATATATAGGATGGAGCTTTCCGTCCAACCTTGCTTCATTTGGGCAAGGTGCGTATTGCCTATGCCGACTGCTATTGCCGTAAGGATGGCTGCGGCAATGTAGTCGGTAGGGTAGTTATGGCATTCGTGTACCTCATGGATGATGCGTTGAATTTTTGTCGGGAATATGCTGACGGGGAATGCCGTACCAGACAACCTTGTGCTTAAATCAATCGCTTCATCAATGATGGATGCCGGATTAATAGAATATGTATCCATAGCCCAATCCGTTAAAATTGCACTGATGATTTGGGCTTATGACGGACACCGCTCTGCATATTGGCAAGCATCTCCTCGTATGTCTGCTCGGCAGTCTTTCTCCGTCCGTTCTCAATCCAAGAAAGAAGTTCGTCTTCATAGAAATAGAGTTTCTTGCCTTTCTTGTAAGCAGGAAGTAGCCCTTTGCGTACCAATGTATATATGGTAGGCTTAGCTTTTCTGATGATACGGCAAGCATCCTCAATTTCCACCAACACATGTTTGTCAGATGGTTGTGGCTGGAGTTCCGCTACCATCTTTTTCAACTCGATGACCTGTTCGGTTAGATAACCTACCGCTTCGGGCAGCTTATCAAATGTTACTGTTTCTTTTTGCATACGCCAATCGTTTTTAATTGTTCGACGGCAAAGGAAACAGGTGTTTCAATGGTGGAATCATTCACCAAAATATAACTGATGAATAACTTTTTGATGGTGGTTAATGCTATTCTTGGGAATTAATCGTACCTTTGCAATAAATCATTTCAATTCTCTGATTATGAAAGTAGCATCAAAAGTAAAGGATGGTAGGATAAATGCCGTCAATGTATTGCTTGATATGAATATAAAGGAATATCTTGAAGTAGCTGGACACATTATTAAGAACAATGAGTTTCAAAGAAAGCGTGTAAAGAATTCTTCTACCGTTTATGCTCTGCTGAAAAAGGATTTGCGAAGTAACTGTACAATGCCTCCTATTGTTCTGGCTATTAAGGCGGAAAAAATGAACCATTTACTGAATCCATTTGATATTGAAGAAGATCAGATAAAATCCTTGTTTAAGCCTGAGAATCTGATTATACTTGACGGACTGCAAAGAACCTATACTATATTGGATTTAGTGGAAGAACTGACGAAGGAGAACAATAGTGAGGTTTTGGAGAATGTCATGAATAATAGTATACGTGTCGAAGTATATTTGGGTATAAACAAAATTGGTATTCTTTATAGAATGCTGACTTTGAATACTGGGCAAACACCAATGTCAATCAGGCATCAGATAGAGATGCTATATTCCGATTATGCAGAGAATAATATCGAGGATGTACGCCTGTTTAAAGAAACTGACTCAAAAAGTGTGAGGAATATTGGTGAATATCAATTTAGAGATGTAATTGAAGGCTTTAATTCATATCTGGATAGGGATGAACTTGGTATCAGCCGGAATGAGGTTCTTGAGAATATTCAGAATCTTGAAAAACTTGCTTTGGAGAATGGAAGTTCCGATTTGTTTAAGGATTATATTTTAACTTATAATAAATTGATAAAAAAAGTCGATTCATTTAACATTGGATGGGAAATAAACAAATCAGAAATTGAAATTAACGGACTTTTTGGAAAGAATATTCTACAGATATTTACCAAGTCGCAGGTTTTATCCGGTTTCGGTGCTGCAATTGGCAAATTGAAGGATTCCAAGGTTATTGAAGGGTTTGAAACGATTAAAAATGATATTGATAATATTGTAGTATCAAAAAAAGAAGATAGCAATCTTGATTTTGCTATGGTTAACTTACTTGGTAAATTGGATGATATTAAGAACAGGGCAAAGAAAATCGGAGTAGAGCAAAGGATGTTTTTCACTTATTTCTTTCGCGAACTGTTCAATCCTAATAGTGATTCGTATTTGGATATGAATTCAGCTATTGAAAGTGGGTTCAATAAGTATATCAGTCTGATTTGATTTCAGAATATGTTAGTAGACTATAATAGTGAAAGTCGTATTTTCTTTGTAGTAACAGATTCTTATGAGACGGTGAATGTCCCCTATCTGTTATTGGATAGAGACAAGAAAGGGGATGTGTTTAATG
>DYCT01000124.1:1377-2090 GCA_019417975.1 Bacteroides sp. | reverse complement strand
AGAATCCAGATAGTTATGGTTATAAGATATTCTATAAAAGAAATTATAAAGAGAATGATATTTTTCAAGTAATTGAGAGTGATTTGGATAAGAGGATAGGATGGATTTTCCCTATTTCATCGATTGTTTCTACTTCGCATGATTATGCAGATAATCCGCATTATTGTAGATATGCTCTTGTAGCTCATATGTTGTTATTACGAAATGAAATTGCTGAACAGGATATTGTTAGTAGAGATTTTAGCAGTATAATCGAGAGTGAATACTCAGATGATGCGATTATCCTTATCTATAAAAAAGATTTAGTGCAAGAGGTAACCGGCTTTAAACTTGATAATTATTTTGCAAGTTTATGTGAGTATGGATATTATATTGAGCATGGCTATACAAATACAAATATCAAGGAACCTGCATCAAGAGAAAAAATTCATCTACAGAGTATTTCAGAAGATATTATATCAGACAAATATATGACTCGCTTTTTCCGAATGCTTTGTAGAGAAGAACATTCGATTGTCAAATTTCATATATTATATCAAATTATAGAGCTGTTAATAGAAGATATTCTGATTTATTCATTGGAAGATACAATCAGATTGTTCAAAGATAAGAAAATCTATACCCGGAGCTTGCGAGAAAGAATTAGTAAAGTAGAGTCTGAAAAAGACAGAATTTTGATTCTGATAGAAAAATGCGAATTACATAGTGAGGAT
>DYCT01000124.1:0-1367 GCA_019417975.1 Bacteroides sp. | reverse complement strand
GATTATAACAGCTTGCATGAGAAATGCGTTGCTTTTCTTGTGAAAAAAGGTCGTGAAAATGTGAATTTCCCTGAATCGCTTTATTCTGTCAGAAATTTTATTGTACATGATTATAGATTTATTGTCGAAGAGACAGAACTTGCGGAAATAAACGATATCAATGCTCTTTTTGAAATGTTTGTCTTGGATTTGATTATCAAGTATAAGCATTAGCCAGTCTCATAAAACGTGTTCTTGTAGATGATGTAATTTAGATGTTCGGTTCTTTTGTTTGTAATAATAAATTTTCTATCAGTTTTTTTTATATTCTTTTGAAAGCGTTAAAAACTATATTTGAAGCATTCATAAAATGTTAAACGATTTAATATTATTCTCAAATAGGTGTTGTAGCTATGCGATTTTTCTATCCAGTTCAATCTTACATACAGATTCGGTGTGCGACATTTTACGTTCAATGGTAGATATTTCCGAATCACGGAGGGTGTGAGCAAATACCCTCTTTATAAATGTGGCAGTCTGTAAACGTGGTTTGCCGAATGCCTTACCGATATTCCATCCGAAGTGCATGATGTCAATGGTCTTTAACTGAGAATCAACCTTTATTGGCTCAATTTTGGACAGAGAATTTGAGAGGTAATACCTTGTCACATATCCACATAAGCGATTAAGTGCCGTTTCATCAAGATAGGAAACCAAAGTTTGTTTTGTGTATGCGATAACCTTATTGAGTTTTTCTTGTGAGGTACGTTCTTTCTCAGCTATAGCGTTTGCACGAAGAATCTCATATTCTGATGGCTGGTTGGATTCTTCGATAGATGTATTGTTGTTGGTAGAAGGCGTGGTTTCCTCCTTTGGAAGTTCTGCCACATCTTCGCTGAGTTCGGACCATGATGGAGTAGAAACTTCTTCTGTTATGTCAGATGTAGTTTCGATTTCAATTTCGGGTTCAGGCTCAGAAATGATAGGTTCTGAATTTATAGAACTTCCGGCAAGTTCCGAGTTTACTGTTGGAACTTCTACGACTACAGCCTTGTTGCGATAGCACTCAAATCTCATAAAGCATCTTTCTATTGTTGGGGAAAGGAGCTGTCTAAATGCCATTTGCAGATTGAGATAGATTGCTCCAATGACAATAGAGCATACTACAAGAATAAGGTAGCTGCTGAACTCGTCCCAACCATAGTGAAGTACGGTCTGACGGGCTAAAACACCAATGATTGCGATTGTACCAAAAACAATCAGATGCAATGTTATATGTTCTATCTTTTTCTGCTCCATAGTGGTATGTATTAATCGTTTGTGTGCAAATATATAGCCTAAAATCCGCAACTATCATCCAATACACGATTAAGGGTAGATTTATGAGT
>DYCT01000123.1 GCA_019417975.1 Bacteroides sp. | reverse complement strand
CTATCTTTGTAATCGTTATCCTTAAAATCAGGAAGATGGAAGAGCTAAACAATATCAAAATGCTTATCAGTCAAGGAGAAATTGACCAAGCAATTAAAGAACTGGACAAGATAATAACACTTTGTCCAAGCTCATGCGACGAGGCTTACTATCTTCGTGGCAATGCCTATCGTAAATTAGGCAATTGGCAACAGGCACTTAACAATTACCTGTACGCCATCGACATCAATCCGGAGAGTCCGGCAAAAGCGGCTCACGAGATTTTGATGGACATTCTGAATTTCTATCATAAAGATATGTACAATCAATAAACGTAATGATTATGGCTAAAATTAAAGGAGCAATCGTAGTAAACACAGAGCGTTGCAAAGGCTGCAATCTATGTGTAGTGGCTTGTCCACTTAATGTTTTGTCTCTCACCAAGAAGGAAGTGAACATCAAAGGGTACAACTATGCCCAGCAAGTAGTCGAAGACACCTGCAACGGTTGTGCATCATGCGCCACGGTTTGTCCGGACGGATGTATTGCCGTATATAAGGTAAAAGTTGAGAATGCGTAATTAAAATATCAATACAGAAAACTTGTAATACTCTAAAAATATGGCAGAAGAAGTAGTTTTAATGAAGGGTAACGAGGCTATTGCAAACGCAGCCATCCGTTGCGGTGCCGATGCTTATTTCGGATACCCCATCACCCCCCAATCAGAAGTATTGGAAACACTTGCCGAGCTGAAACCTTGGGAAACAACCGGTATGGTAGTACTCCAAGCAGAAAGTGAAGTAGCCGCTATCAACATGGTCTATGGCGGTGCAGGTACCGGTAAAATGGTTATGACATCTTCATCAAGCCCCGGTGTCAGCTTGAAGCAGGAAGGTATCTCTTACATTGCAGGTAGCGAACTCCCTTGCTTAATTGTCAATGTAATGCGTGGAGGTCCTGGTTTGGGTACTATCCAGCCCAGTCAGGCAGACTATTTCCAAACAGTAAAAGGTGGAGGACACGGTGACTACCGTCTTATCGCACTTGCACCAAACTCTGTACAAGAAATGGCTGACTTCGTAGGTCTTGGCTTCGATTTGGCTTTCAAATACCGCAATCCAGCTATCATCCTTGCCGATGGTGTAATCGGTCAGATGATGGAAAAAGTGGTATTACCTGAACAAAAGCCACGCCGTACAGAAGAAGAAATCATCGCACAATGCCCATGGGCTGCCAACGGTAAACCCAAAACTCGCAAGCCAAACATCATTACTTCTTTGGAATTGAAACCTGACGTAATGGAAGTGCGTAACATTCATCTGCAAGAAAAATACAAATTAATCGAAGAAAACGAAGTTCGCTTCGAAGAAATCAACTGTGAAGATGCAGAATACTTAATCGTAGCTTTCGGTTCTTGCTCTCGTATCGCACAAAAAGCAATGGAAATTGCACGTACAGAAGGTATCAAGGTAGGTTTGCTCCGCCCGATTACTTTGTGGCCGTTCCCGAAGAAAGCCATTGCTGCTTATGCCGACAAGGTGAAAGGTATGCTCTCTGTTGAGTTGAACGCTGGACAAATGGTAGAAGACATCCGTCTGGCCGTAAACGGAAAAGTAAAGGTAGAACATTTCGGACGTCTCGGCGGTATCGTTCCCGACCCGGATGAAGTGGTGAATGCTATCAAAGAGAAGTTAATCAAATAAGTACATGAGTACAGAAAAGATCAGAAATATCTTGAATATCCTATTCATGATTTTGGCCATAGTATCAGTCGTCTTATATTTTGCAATAGACGATAAACATCCGTTCTTCTACGTATGTGGTACTGCCATTTTCTTGAAACTTATGGAGTTCTTTATACGATTCACCCGATAAAAAAGGAAACAATTATGACCAAAGAAGATATTATCAAACCTGAGAACCTGGTTTATCAAAAACCCAAATTGATGAACGACAACCCTATGCACTATTGTCCGGGTTGTAGCCATGGTGTGGTTCACAAACTGATTGCAGAAGTAATCGAAGAAATGGGAATGGAAGAAAAAACCATCGGTGTTTCTCCCGTAGGTTGCGCAGTATTTATCTACAACTACCTTGACATTGACTGGGAAGAAGCAGCTCACGGACGTGCACCTGCTGTAGCAACAGCTATGAAGCGTCTGTGGCCGGATCGCTTGGTATTCACTTACCAAGGTGACGGTGACTTGGCTTGTATCGGTACAGCCGAAACCATCCATGCTTTGAACCGTGGCGAAAACATCACTATCATCTTCATTAACAATGCCATCTATGGTATGACAGGTGGACAAATGGCTCCGACTACTCTGTTGGGTATGAAGACTGCTACTTGTCCCTATGGACGTGACCCTCAATTGCACGGATATCCTTTGAAAATTAGTGATATCGCTGCTCAATTGGAAGGTACAGCTTACGTTACTCGCCAGTCTGTACAAAGCGTACCGGCTATCCGTAAAGCTAAAAAAGCAATCCGTAAAGCATTTGAAAATTCAATGAACGGACGCGGCTCTAACTTGGTGGAAATCGTTTCAACTTGTAACTCTGGTTGGAAGATGGCACCTACTGCTGCTAACAAATGGATGGAAGAAAACATGTTCCCATTCTATCCACTGGGCGATTTAAAGGATAAATAACCAATTTAGCATTTAAGAAAAGATGAAACAAGAAATTATTATAGCAGGATTTGGCGGACAAGGTGTCTTGTCTATGGGAAAAATTCTCGCCTACTCCGGACTGATGGAAGGTAAAGAAGTTACCTGGATGCCGGCTTACGGACCAGAACAGCGTGGTGGTACAGCCAATGTAACTGTAATTGTGAGCGATGATAAGATTTCATCACCTATTCTCAGCTCTTACGATGCAGCCATCATCTTAAACCAACCTTCATTGGAAAAATTTGAAAGCAAAGTAAAACCTGGCGGTATCTTGATTTACGACGGTTATGGCATCATCAATCCTCCTACTCGTAAAGATATCAAGATTTATCGCATCGATGCAATGGACGCAGCCAATGAAATGAAGAACGCTAAAGCATTCAACATGATTGTATTGGGTGGTTTGTTGAAACTAAGCCCAATGGTTAAAATTGAAAGCGTTATGAAAGGTTTGAAAAAGACATTGCCCGAACGTCACCACCACTTGTTGCCGATGAACGAACAAGCTATCTTAAAAGGCATGGAAATCATCCGCGAACAATAAACTGATGTTTGTATAATCGCTAATAAAACAGAGAGCGACACCGAAACCAAAACGGTGTCGCTCTTTTCATATCCTCCTACCCCCTATCAACAAAAGCCATCATTCAACATTCTTACCTCATTCTGCACTTCCTTTCGTTTCTTTATTGTATCTTTGTCGCAAAACTTAGTAAAAAGCCTATGGGGTAAACTTCCCCCATCCCTATCTATATATGACAAGAATACTCATTCTATCTATTGCATTTGTATTGGCAGGAATCTATCCATCCATGGCACAAGATATCAACCGCCTAAGAGAGATGGAAGAAAACAGTGGAAATAATGCACTAAATGATCGTGACTACGAATTGCTAAAGGACTCCACCGATACAGAGATTGATGCAAGCAGTATCCCCATCGAACTGCATATGTGGAACGTAGATTCCCGATTAGGAAGCCGAAAGGAAATGGCTGTAGATACTGTTTATCATCATTTTCAGAACACCAACTTCACCGATGGCTTGAATGGAGAGTACAATTATTTAGGTAACTTGGGGTCTCCACATCAATCACGTATCTTCTTCAACCGCCCAGAAGAACAACAGAACCTGTTCCTTACTCCGTTCAACTCATTCCTATGTGCACCGGAACAAGTAATGTTTACCAATACCAAATCGCCTTTTACCAACCTCACCTATCACAAGGCCGGTAGCAAGCGCGATGGAGAAGACCGTTTTAAGGCCTATTTTTCCGTCAATGTAAACAGGCGAGTAGGCTTTGGCTTTTCATTTGACTATTTGTACGGACGTGGATTATACAACAGCCAGTCAACCGCTTTCTTCAATGGCTCGCTCTTTGGAAGTTACATCGGAAATCATTACCAGCTTCATGCCATCCTCAGCTTCGACAAACTGAAAATGTCGGAAAACGGAGGTATAGTTGATGACAGATACATCACCAACCCACTTGACATGTTGGGAGGAAAGAAACAATACAGAACTGCGGATATTCCGACCAACCTGTCTGCCACCTGGAATCGTAATAAAGGATTCTATCTGTTCGTAACCCACCGTTACAATTTAGGTTTCGAGCGACAGAAAGAGCAGAAGGAAGAAAAGGAAAAATTAAATCTGACACAAGAATTTGTTCCTGTAACAAGTTTCATCCATACCCTACGAATAGACAAGAACGAACGAAAATTCATTTCCTACGAAAACCCGGATGGATATTACGCTCAAAACTTCTTCCGCAGAGACTCTGCAGAAGACATCACCCAAAGTTTGGCTGTAAAAAATACATTTGGAATAGCCATTCGTGAAGGATTCAGCAAATGGGCAAAAGCCGGACTCACCGGATTCATCAGCCATGAATATAGACATTTTACTTTGCCCGATACGCTGAATGTCTACACGAACCCATTCACACAGAAATACAAAGAACAAAATCTGTTGGTAGGTGGCGAGTTTGCCAAGCGACAAGGAAAAATACTGCATTACAACATCACAGGTGAAGTAGCAGTACTGGGGGCTGATATCGGACAGTTTAATATCGACGGAAAGCTTGATTTGAATTTCCGACTATTCAACGACACGGTACGCTTGGATGCACATGCTTACATCAAAAGTCAACGACCAACATTCTACTACCGACATTATCACTCGGCACATGCTTGGTGGGATAACACCGACTTGTCGAAAGAATATCGCACACGCATAGAAGGATGTCTCAGCATCGACCGCTGGCGTACCCAACTGAGTGCAGGATTTGAAAACATCAAAAACTATACTTATTTTGGCAACGATGCAATGTCGTACATCAAAAACGACCAAACATTCTATAGCAACAACCCGATGGTGCATCAATCATCGGACAATATACAAGTGTTTTCTGCTACATTGAAGCAAGATTTCAAAGTAGGTATCCTCCATTTAGACAATGAGGTGACTTACCAGAAATCAAGTAACGAAACCATACTTCCGTTACCACAAGTCAATCTGTATCACAACTTGTATATCAGTACAAAACTGGCAAAGAAAGTACTAAGCTTAGAACTGGGAGCCGATGTGCGCTACTTCACAAGTTATTATGCACCCGACTATTCGCCGGTTATCAGCCAATATTACATACAGAACCAGCAAAATCGACTAAAAATTGGAGGATACCCATTTATCAATGCTTATCTTAACCTCCATCTAAAACGAACTCGGATATACGTAATGATGTATCATTTAAATAAGGGAATGGGCAAATCCAACTATTTCTTAGCTCCCCACTACCCTCTAAATCCACGCATGTTCAAGTTTGGTATATCTTGGAATTTCTTCGACTAAAAACACATACCTATGAATGCACGTACCCGCCGCTATGCAAAATATTTCGTTATGGGACTGGCCGTAGCTCTTCTTACCACAATAGCCGCCCAAAGGAAAAACCCCAAAGGACATCCACGCGACTTTGCAGAGATACAAGCATCGGGCGTGTTGCGAGCTACCGTAGAATACAACTCTCTAAGCTATTACACTGATGGAGATAGCCTCTCCGGATTTCACTACGAACTGCTGAAAGCATTCGCCCAAAGCAAAAATCTCCAAATCAAAATCATACCCCTGATGAGTTTCGACGAGCGATTGTCCGGACTGGCAAATGGCGATTTTGACATCATTGCCTATAATCTGTTAACAACAAGCGACCTGAAAGACACTATCGCACTCACCCTTCCCCTCATGCGAAACAAACAAGTGCTGGTACAACGTAAGAAGGAAATAAGCGACAGTACATACATTTCCAGCCAATTGGAGTTGGCACACCACACACTAAACGTGGTGAAAGGTTCGCCCGCTGCACTCCGCATCCACAATCTAAGCAATGAAATCGGTGATACTATTTACATTCACGAAGTGGAACGATACGGTCAAGAACAACTGATGGCTATGGTAGCACACGGAGATATTGACTATGCCGTATGCGATGAATATTTGGCCAAGACAGCACTTGGATCTTTGCCACAACTTGACATCGACACTGATATCAGCTTCACACAATTCTATGCCTGGGGTGTCAGCAAGCAATCGCCTGCGCTACTTGATACGTTAAACGTATGGATAAGAACTTATACACAGGGATCTGACTACCAACAACTGTATAAGAAATACTATAGGGAGGTTCTATAAATTCAATTTGTCATTAGCGAATAGTCAGAACCTCATTAAG
>DYCT01000122.1 GCA_019417975.1 Bacteroides sp. | reverse complement strand
TGCACCGCTTTCGCGCAATCGCTGTCAAAGAAGAGTTACTTGATATGTTGCGTTGTAACGATAAACAATTTAATAATAAAACAATGGATTTAATTAAAATTGCAGAAGAAGCATTTGCTACTGGCAAACAGCATCCGAAATTTAAGGCAGGTGATACTGTAACAGTGGCATATCGTATTGTCGAAGGTAACAAGGAACGTATCCAGCAGTACCGTGGTGTAGTAATCAAAATCTCTGGTCACGAGAACAAAAAGCGTTTTACTGTACGTAAAATGTCTGGTACTATTGGCGTTGAACGTATCTTCCCTATTGAATCACCGGCAATCGACAGTATTACTGTAAACAAGGTTGGTAAAGTTCGTAGAGCTAAATTGTATTACCTTCGTAAACTTACAGGTAAAAAAGCCAGAATTCAAGAAAAGAGAGTTAATGCATAAACGTTTCAACTCTGTTTTAACGAACAAAAGAGGGTGTATCGTAATGACGATGCACCCTCTTTCTTTTGTAACCTGCCAGAAAAAACGGATGTATTTAACAATTTACGCAGCTGTATTTGCTTATCTGTATAAAAGAACAGCACTGTATTTACTGCTTTCCTGGCGTTGGTTTTCACGTGTAGTTCGATGCGCTTTGGCTTGTTTCTTTGAGCAAAATATAAATGTCTCATATACAATATAATTAGGTTCGTTGAAAAGTAACTATAGGTTCACCCGCGAAGTATCTTAAGATACTTCGCGGTTTATCTTAAGATACTTTTTCGGAGAACTTAGGCTAATCGGTTTTTGGAGTTGAAAAACAGTTGCGTTTTATAGAGGTGCCGAGGACGAGAATCTTCTTTTTGGCGTTAAAAGTAGTGCGTTTTTAACGTTGCTTTATCTGTTTTTCTTGTAAACGTTAAATGAATCCTCTCTATTCTTAATAAGTTTCAAATGTAGAGCTAAAATATGTTTTATAGCATGTTTTTTCGAGAGAATGGTGCTATCTTTGTATCGTTAAGAAAAAGATAAATAATAATCGTTCTTCAAAAGGTGGAGAACACAAAAGAGGTAAATTATGGAACTAAACAAGAAAAACGAGAAGTTGATTGCAGAGTTGCAATATCAGTTGAAGCGTAACAAGAGCATGAGAAATGGTGTAACTTGTCAGAGATTGAGTCGACAGATTCAGAAGTTAGAACAGCGATAAGCTGTCTTTAATGTGTGTAGAACTAATTTTTAGATATAAAAAATGGCATCGCAGTATTGCAGATGCCATTTTTTTTAAGCTGTAAGGGATTTAGCTTAGTCTAATTCTTTGAGCTCCCAAGCCAATGCGCTGGCACCAAGTACAGCAGCGTCAGAGTCTTTCAACTCAGAGATAAGCAATTTTACCTTGTTCTTGTAGATGTTCAGTACGTTTGCTTCCATTGATTCGCGTACGGGTTTCATGATGTATTCTCCCGATTTGGTCAAGCCACCAAATAGGATGATAGCTTCCGGGCTTGAGAATGCGATGGCATCTGCCAAAGCTTCCCCTAAAATAGTACCGGTATAATGGAAGATTTCTTTAGCCAATTCGTCGCCTTTTACAGCAGCATCGTATACATCTTTAGATACGATATCTTCTGCCGGAATGTCGCGGAGCAAACTTGGTTCGGTTCTGGCAGCCAAGAATTCGCGTGCAGTGCGGGCTACACCTGTTGCAGAGCAGTATGTTTCCAAACATCCTTTACGTCCGCAACCGCAGATACGTCCTTCGCGGCGGATGATAACGTGACCTAATTCACCGGCAAAGCCATCGCTTCCGTAAACCAATTGTCCGTTGATAACGATACCGCTACCTACACCTGTTCCCAATGTAATAACGATGAAGTCTTTCATACCGCGTGCTGCTCCGTATGTCATTTCACCTACCGCGGCAGCGTTAGCATCGTTGGTCAGTGCAGTGGGGATATGCAAGCGTTCTTCAAACATTGCAGCCAAAGGAATTACGCCTTTCCAAGGTAAGTTAGGAGCAAATTCGATTGTACCGCTATAATAGTTACCGTTTGGAGCACCTACACCGATACCTTTGATTTTTTCTACTCCACCTTGCGATTCAATCAGCGGAAGTAAGTTGCTACATACGGCGTCTACGTAATCTTCTACTTTAGCATACGCTTGTGTTTTAACAGTTCCGACAGAGAGGATGTTTCCACGAGCGTCAACGATTCCAAATACTGTATTTGTACCACCTATGTCGATACCAACAACATAAGGTTTTTCCATGTTTGTAGTCATGATATTATATTAATATGGTTAGATTTCTTCCTACAAAGAACGCAAAGAAGTACGAAATCACAAAATTTTTTGCTGTTTTTCTTTCTTTTGCTGACAATTTATTAGTTTCTTAGGGTTGTTTGCTTTGTGGAGTTGTCAATTTGGTTTGTTCATTTTCCAATATGACCAATCGTTTTTTATACAAATCGCCCAATGCTTTCTTGAATGTTTTTTTGCTGACTTGAAACATTTCGTAGATGGCTTCTGCCGATGATTTGTCTCCGTAAGGGATGCTTCCTCCATTGTCGCGTAAACATTGTAGAAGTACTGTGGCAAAATTATCTACTTTTTTTGCTCCGGCTTGTTGCAACTCCAAGTCTATTTTACCATCGGGCCGCACCTGTTTGATATAAGCTTGTATCTTAGAGCCGATTTCCAGATGGCAGAATATTTCGTTTTCGTAAATCAGTCCGCTGAATTTTTCATCTACGATGGCTTTAAATCCAAGGCTTGTCTTTTGCCATATCATCACGTCTACTTTGTCACCTGTATTGTAAGGAGGCATTTCTTTAGACAAGTATCGTTCTACTTTGGCTGATGCCATGATGCGATAGCTTTCATCGTCTATATGTACATGTACTACATAGCGTTTTCCTTTTTGCATTTTCATTTTCTGTTCGCGGAAAGGAACAAAAAGGTCTTTCATCAGTCCCCAGTCGAGGAATGCACCAAACTCATTGACCCATGCCACCTCCAGACAAGCAAATTCTCCCACTTGTGCCAGTGGTGTTAGGGTAGTGGCTATCAGTCGTTCTTCGCTGTCTAAATAAATAAAGACATTTAGTTCGTCGCCTATGTGACAATTTTCAGGGACATAGCGGGTAGGCAATAAGATTTCTTCCCCATCTCCTCCATCCAGATAGACACCGAAGTCTACTTGCTTAACCACCTTAAGGAGGTTAAATTTACCTATTTCTATATGCATCGTTTCATTTTTTATTCAAAGATAAAGAAAAAGTAGTACCTTTACGTGGTAAAATTAGAAATACAGTTAGAATTATGAATAATTTTATTTTTCAAAACCCTACGCGGCTCATTTTCGGTAAAGGAATGATTGCGCAGATAGCCAAGGAAATCCCCGCAGATAAAAAAGTTATGATAACTTTTGGCGGAGGTAGTGTGAAAAAGAATGGTGTCTATGACCAAGTGATTGAAGCATTGAAAGGCTTTGATGTAACCGAGTTTTGGGGAATTGAACCGAATCCTTCTGTCGAGACATTGCGCAAGGCCATTGCGTTGGGAAAAGAGAAAAATATAGACTTCCTGTTGGCTGTGGGAGGTGGTTCGGTATTGGATGGTACCAAGCTAATCTCAGCCGGATTGCTTTACGACGGTGATGCTTGGGACTTGGTGAAAAAAGGAAGCTGCACACAGACCGTCCCGATGGGTACAGTGCTTACAATCCCTGCTACAGGTTCTGAAATGAACAATGGCGCTGTTATCTCTCGTCATGAGACAAAAGAAAAATATGCTTTTTATTCCAATTATCCGGTATTTTCAGTGCTTGATCCCGAAGTGACCTTTACACTTCCTCCTTATCAAGTGGCTTGCGGATTGGCCGATACATTTGTACATGTGATGGAGCAGTATATGACGAAACCCAACCAGTCGCGTATGATGGACCGCTGGGCAGAAGGTATCTTGATGATGCTTACAACCATCGCTCCGATGATTAAGGAAAATCAGCAAGATTACGATTTGATGTCGCAATTTATGTTGGGGGCTACTATGGGATTGAACGGATTTATCTCTATGGGTGTTCCTCAAGACTGGTGTACACATATGATTGGCCATGAGTTGACAGCTCTTTGCGGATTGACTCACGGTGCTACTTTGGCAATTGTTTTCCCGGGAATGTTGCGGACGCTTACAGATAAGAAACGTGCGAAACTCTTGCAGTATGGCGAGCGTATTTGGGGTATTTCTACCGGACTTCCGGAAACACGTGTGGCGATGACTATCGAGAAGACAGAGACTTTTTTCCGTAATTTAGGATTGCCTACTCGTTTGGGCGAAGTGAATATTGGCGATGACGTGATTGATGAAATTGAACGTCGTTTCAATGAACGCGATGTACACTTAGGCGAAGATGGTGATGTGACAGGAAGTGTTGCGAAACAAATTCTGTTGAATTGTAAATAAGCTCTAATAATATAATATTGACAATCCGGATAAGCTTTTGCACATCCGGATTTGTTTTTTTATTGTACACGGATTGAACTAAATCTGTTGTTCCGCTATACAGTGCTCTTATTTAGACAAATATGAAAGTAACAACTGAATCAGAATACATTTACCGACTTATAGCAGAGGGTGAGCATCAGACTCAGGATTTTAAGTTTGAGATTTCGGATGCCTGCAAGATAGCCCGTTCTATTTCTGCTTTTGCCAACACGGATGGGGGACGTTTGCTTGTCGGGGTGAAGGATAATGGTAAAATAGCCGGAGTTCGTTCGGAAGAAGAAATCTATATGATAGAAGCAGCTTCGGAAGTGTATTGCGAGCCACATGTGGAATGTGCGATGCAAACATATCGTGTAGAGGGAAAATCTGTTCTTGTTGTTACGATTGAGCCACAACGCCAGCGTCCGATTTATGCACGCGATGAGAAAGGGAAGCGTTGGGCTTATGTCCGGATAGCCGACGAAAACATTTTTGCTACCTCTGTACATCTGAAGCTGTGGCAGCAAAAGGGAGAACAAACCGGTAGCTTGATGTGCTATACCGAACGCGAGCAACGCCTTTTAAATCTGTTGGCCGAAGAAGAACCCATTTCGCTTAATCACTATTGCCGTAAGGCGCACATTAACCGTCGGGAAGCCCAAGAACTATTGGCCTTATTTATCCGCTATGACATTGTAGAAATGGTTTTTCAAAATCACCATTTCTATTTTCGGTTGAAGTCGGTTTCTTGATTCTTTTTGTTATGGCTAGTTTTGAGGGTTCAAGAGGTCTGGATTGCCCTCAAAGTCGGCCAATGCTTGTTTCCAAGCTTCCGGGATTTCACGTGACTGTTTTGTCTCTATGTTGTATCCCACCATTACGGTCTGACAAACACATTTCACTTCTCCGGTTTCTGTATTGATGGCTCGTTGTAAAAGCGTGAAACTCTTGTGCCCGATTCGAACGGTTGCGGTTTGTATGGCTATCTTTTCAGAGAAATAGACTGAAGCGAAAAAATTAGCTTGTACATTGGCTACTACCACTCCATCGTTACTGTAGTTGAGCTTGTCGCCCATCACTTTGTTGAAATATTCTGTTTTAGCCAAGTCGTAGAGCGAAAAATAGACCGAGTTGTTTACATGTCCCAACTGATCTACATCGCTGAAACGTAGCTGTACCGGCAATGAATGCTTAAAGTTTACTTCCTCTTCCATGATTTTTAATTTGTCGACAAAATTACGGTTTTGCAGGTAAAGAACAATATGACTGGCAGACTTTTTTATTTGATTATTTTTGTTTAAAAAAGCGGTCATTCGCCAACTTCTGCTTACCTTTGCCCAAAAGGTATGTACATTTAAAATAAAATCATAATGAAGAAAATTCAAATTTCTGCATGGGGAGGGGCATTGCTCTTGTCCGGATTATTGACTTTTGCTTCTTGCCGGTCGGAATACCAGTTGGCAGCTGTCGAAGGGGGAAGAATCGAAATAACTTCGGCTTTGGATGTTAATCCTGATGCCAAAGCAGTAGCTATTTTAGCTCCTTATAAAGCTAAAGTAGACAGTGTGATGTCGCCTGTAATCGGGGAAAGTGCTTTGACTATGGAAGGAAGACGTCCGGAAAGCTTATTGTCTAATTTTGCCGCCGATGTGTTGCGTCAGGCTGCTGTTTCCTATATGGAGGCACCGGTCGAAGTGGCTATAACCAATATGGGTGGACTTCGAAATACACTTCCTGCGGGTCCTCTTACCTATGGTAACATTTACGAAATCTTTCCGTTTGAAAATTCTCTCTGCATCTTGAAGATGGATGGCAAGAATCTGATGGAATTGTTTACCCAGATAGCTCGTTTAGGTGGAGAATGTCTGAGTGGAGTTCAGCTTACCATTAGCAAGGATTTGAAGTTGCTTGATGCTAAGATTGGAGGAAAGCCGATTGACATGAACCGGGTTTATACAGTGGCTACCATTGATTATCTGG
>DYCT01000121.1 GCA_019417975.1 Bacteroides sp. | reverse complement strand
TAAATATGCAGAATAAGTCAATATACACGAATTAATATGCATATTTATACAAAACAAAGGCTTTTGCAAACAACAGGAAGATTATTATAATACTATTATTGATGACTTTTATATCGAAACATCCATATTTTAATATCAAAATAACAATTGACAATACGACTAAGCATAATGTATCCCAACAGGTGCTATAACTCTTAGAGCCTCCTTTTATCCTCAGGCAACACAATCAGCTCAAAACGATAAAAAAAGGTATGCCTATCGGACATACCTTCATGACAGTTTTTACTCACCCTGATTAGATGACCTATTTCTGTAATAACTCAATCATCGTTTTGGCAGCTTTTTCAGAAGCCCCTGCCGGCCCTAAGATTTCAATCAACCGATCATACTCTTGAAGTATTTTCCCGCGTGCAGCTGCATCGTTCACCAGCTTATCCAGTTCAGCTATCATCCGATTGACTGTCATATCGCCAGCCACCAATTCGCAAACAGCTTCACGATCGGCAATCAGATTTACCAAAGAAACAAAAGGAACTTTCAGCACCAACTTGCGCAAAAAAGAAACCAACTTACCTGCTTTCATCGAATAGCAAACCACTTGTGGCACTCGGAAAAGAGCTGTTTCCAATGTGGCTGTACCCGAAGTGACCAAAGCCGCATACGAATGCGACAATAAAGAATAGGTCTCGCCAAAAACGACGGGAATAGACATATTCCCTACACATTGGTGATAAAATTCTGCTTCGATGCCCGGAGCACCTGCCAATACGAACTGACAATTAGGGAAAGAAGGCACAGCTTGCAACATCTTATTCAAATTGCTCGCAATCTCTTGTCGCCTACTGCCTGCCAATAAAGCCACAATCGGCCTATCATCCAAATGAAAACGAGCTCGAAAATCCAAGCTGTTCTCCTGATAGGTAGAACGAAAAGCTGCGACAGCATCGACACACGGATTTCCTACATAATGAATCGGATATTGATGTTTCTGATAAAACGCAACTTCGAATGGCAGGATTGAAAAAAGTTCGTCTACATCCCGACGAATATTCTTGATACGATACTCTTTCCAAGCCCATATTTTCGGAGATATATAATAGTAGACCGGGATGGAAGTATGCGCTTTTATGTATTGGGCAATAGAAAGATTAAACCCCGGATAATCAACCAAAATTAAGACATCGGGGGCATACGTCACAATATCTTTCTTACACAACTTCATATTGGAAAAAATCGTACGCAAATGCAATAACACAGGGATAATGCCCATATAGGCCAATTCCCGATAATGTTTGACACAGACACCCCCTACTTCACGCATCAAGTCGCCACCAAAGAAGCGGAAATCGGATTGAGGGTCTCTTTCCTTCAACGCACGCATCAAGTTTGATGCATGCAAATCGCCCGATGCCTCACCGGCTATTAAATAATACTTCATTACGCTCCTTCCCTTCGTTTATCAAAGATTCCAGTCCTTCAGTTCGTCCATAAAAGAATAAGCTGTCACATCCACTGTGGTCGGTGTGATGGCGATATAGCCACGCGACAAAGCCCATTGGTCTGTATCTTCTGCATTCGGTTCGTAATTTACCAACTCTCCGGTCAGCCAAAAATAGTCTGCACCAAATGGCGGACGCTGGCGTTTCTCCCATTCTTTATTCCAACAGCCACGTGTCTGTCTGCAAATACGTATTCCACGAAACTCCTTTACCTTCGGGAAGTTAACATTCAAACAAATACCATCAGGAAGCCCATGTTCCAATATTTCTGTTACAATCTGTTTTACTGGCGCTTCCATCATTGTGAAGTCTGCATCGGGAGCATGGTCGCACAATGAGAAAGCCACCGAAGGTATTCCTTTCAGGCAACCCTCACGAACCACTCCCATCGTACCGGAGTAATGTGTATTGACCGTTGAATTGTCACCATGATTAATGCCTCCCACTACTAAATCGGGCAAATGTCCGGCCAGCTCATACGTAGCCAATTTAATGCAATCGGCCGGTGTACCCGTACATTTATAGATTGTGACACCGGGATCTTTGCTTACCAAACTGTAACGCACAGGCTGGTCGCAAGTGATGGCAGACGACATCCCCGAACGTGCAGAATCGGGAGCCATAACAACCAGTTCGCCCAACGGGCGCAAAAATCGAATCAATTCTTGTATACCTTTTGCTGCATACCCATCATCATTGGATATCAATATCAAAGGTCTGTTGTTTTCTCTCATTATTATATCCTTTAAAATCATCGCAAAAATACAATTAAATGAGTAACTTTGCAGCAAAATAAGAAAAGTATTTATGCTTATACTGGTCATTAGTTTAATAATTTTAGGCATTGTAGCCTTGGTATTGGGCTATCTGCGTGAACGCCGAATTCAAAAACAAATAGCAGAAGGTAAACTGAAAGAAGCCCCCGAAGTGGTGATGGTCGACGAAGAATGTTGTGGGCAACACGCCGTCTGCGAGAAAGACAGTCTGTTGGCCGGTATCAGTAAAAGCATTGTCTATTACGATGATGAAGATTTGGATGCGTACAAAGGCATCCCTGCCGACCAATATACCGAAGAACAAATCGAACAATTCCGCGATATATTCTACACCATGCAAGAAGTAGATGTGGCAGGTTGGAGTAGAAGCTTACAACTGCGAGGCATTGAGTTGCCAGAATCTCTGCGCGATGAAGTGTTTCTCATCGTTGGTGAACGCCGATTCCGCCACTCCAATTAATCCGAAAAGAAAGATGGAACTACTACATTACACATTTTTCCAACATGCCCTGTTGGGTAGTCTGTTTGCCAGCATCGCTTGTGGTATCATCGGCACCTACATCGTCACCCGTCGGTTGGTGTTCATCAGTGGTGGTTTAACCCATGCCTCTTTCGGTGGCATCGGTTTAGGACTCTACACGGGCATCTCTCCCATTCTGTCGGCAGCCCTCTTTTCGGTATTATCTGCATTTGGAGTGGAATGGCTCAGCAAACGAAACGACATGCGCGAAGACTCTGCCATCGCTATGTTTTGGACCTTAGGAATGGCATTGGGTATCATCTTCAGTTTTTTAGCCCCAGGATTCACGCCCGATTTATCAGCCTATCTGTTTGGCAACATCCTTACCATCACTGTTACCGACATTGTCTTATTAGCCTTGTTATCGGGTGCTCTCATCCTCTTTTTCATGCTCTTTCTGCACCCTATCATCTCCATTGCTTTCGACCGCGAGTTCTCTCGTTCCCAAGGATTGCCCGTATCGCTGTTTGAATACATACTGATGATGTTCATTGCATTGACCATCGTCCTGTCACTCCGCATGATTGGAATCGTACTGGTCATCTCATTGCTCACCATTCCACAAATGACAGCCAACTTGTTTTCCACCAAATTCACACACATCATTCTCTTGTCAATCGGTATCGGCTACCTCAGCTGTATAGGTGGGCTGATTTTCTCCTATTTTCTAAACGTTCCGTCCGGAGCAAGCATCATATTTTTCTCCATCTTGATTTATGCACTATGCAAAGCCGGCAAAACGATGCAGGGACACATGAAAATAAAGGGCTCAAACATCCGGTCAATGAAGGAGAAATTATAAATTTGCCAATGCAATAAATAACGTCGTTTTCTGTTATCTATAAAAGAACGTGTATTGAAAGAAGTTGATTTGAAAAAAAGAGGAATATATATATGCGCATGCCTGATGCTACTCCTGACAGTGGCAGGATGCTCCACGAAAAAAAACACAGCATCAACCCGATTCTGGCAGGCTTTTACCACTCGGTTTAATGTCTATTTCAATGGGAACGAGGCTTACAAAGAAGGCGTATTAGCCATAGAAAATGGAAACAAAGACAACTATCAGGAAATTATCCCGCTATATCCCATCGGAAACAAAAAGACAGTGGGACTGGGTGGAAGCAATTTCGACCGAGCTATCGAAAAATCGCAAAAGGCTATCAAGCTACACTCTATCAAGAAAAAGCCACCTCGTAAACCAAGCAAACGAAAAGACCCGAAATATCAGCGCTGGATGGCGCAAAAAGAATATAACCCATTTTTACATCATGCCTGGATGTTATTGGGAAAAGCACAGTTCCAAAAAGGAGAGTTTTTGGAAGCAGCCTCCACATTCTCTTATATCAGCCGTCTGTATAACACCCATCCCAAAATCTTATCGGATGCCCGCATCTGGATGGCTCGTTGCTACACAGAAATGGATTGGTTTTACGAAGCAGAAGATGCCTTGGAAAAAATCAACAACGACAGTCTTCCTAAAGAGTTGGGACCGGAACATGCTTCGGCCTACGGAAACTATCTGTTGCGCCAAAAACGATTTAAGGAAGCAATTCCTTTTTTGCGCATCACCATTAAAAATGAAAAGCGAAAGAAACAAAAAGCTCGCGAATACTATTTGTTAGGACAAATTTACAAAGAAATCGATGAGCCTACATTGGCCTATAAAGCATACGAAAAAGCCATCAAGCAAAACCCACCCTACGAGTTGGAACTGAATGCACGCATCAAACAAACCGAAGTAATTCCTCCACAGAAGATGGAGAAAACCATCAAGAAACTGCGCAGGATGGCACACAATGAGAAAAATACAGAATACCAAGACCAAATATACTATGCCATCGGTAACATTTACCTCAATCGGCAGGACACGGTCAATGCAATCAAGCAATATCAGCAGGGAGCAGAGAAAAGCACCCGTAGCGGATTGGAAAAAGGAATCCTCCTACTCCGATTGGGGGATATTTATTGGGCACAGGCCAACTATGTAGATGCACAGAAATGCTATAGCGAAGCATTAGGACTAATTGACAAAGAAAGTCCGGACTACAAACAGCTGAACAAGCGTTCGGAGGTATTGGACGAACTCGTTACACATGTTGTCAACGTACAATTGCAAGATAGCTTACAACACCTGGCAACTCTGACCGACGCTGAACGAATGAAGATTATTGAAAAGATAATCGAGGATGTTAAAAAGCAAGAAGAGGAAGAGCGAAAAGCAGCTGAATTGGAGGAACTGATGAACAAACGGGAAGAAACCATGGACGACCGTCCGGACAACAGTCAGTCGACAAATCGCCCTATCACTACTTCCGACAAGTCATGGTATTTCTACAACCCACAACTGGTTAGCCAAGGTAAAAACGAATTCCAACGCAAATGGGGACGTCGCAAACTGGAAGACAACTGGAGAAGAAAGAACAAAACCGTATTGGCTACCGAAGAGTTTGCCGAAATAGATTACGAAGCAGAAGAGCATAAGGCTGACTCACTGGCAGCATTGGGGCTGGAAATGCCAACCGACTCAATCAGTGCCGACACCGTGGTGACAGACAACAAGAATCCGGAATTCTATCTTCAGCAAATCCCGATGACCGAAGAGGCCATGCAAGAATCAAATGAAATCTTGTCTGATGGACTTTTTAACATGGGCATGATTTACAAAGACAAGCTTGAAGATTTCAATTTGGCACAACAGACATTCCACAGACTATACAGCCAATTCCCTAACTTCGGAAAGCTGGATGAAGTATATTATAACCTCTACCTGATGAACTCTCGTTGGGGTAAAACAGCCGAGGCTAACACATACAAAGATACACTCATCACACGCTTTCCGGAAAGCAAATACAGTCTGACACTGGCCGACCCCAACTTCATGCGCAATGCACTATATGGCAAACATTTGGAAGACTCGCTATATGCCGCGACTTACCATGCCTTTACCGAAGGAAACTATGCGGAGGTCAACCAGAACTATAAGATTGCCAAGACTCAATATGCCATGGGCCAACATATCCCTAAATTCATGTTCCTACACACCATGGGACTCTTGCAAGAAGGCAAACGAAAAGAGTTTATGGATAATCTGAAAGAGATTGTCACTACCTATCCGGAAAATGAAATCAGCGAGATAGCCGGCAACATCGTAAAAGGAATGCAAGAAGGACGTATCCTTGCATCCGATGGAAGTGCTTTCGGCTCTATCTGGAAGCGTAGAAAACTGGATGATACAGAAAACAAGCTACCGACCGACAGTGTTATACCGACTTTCAGCAATGACCGAAACACTCCATACCTCTTTATCTTAGCATACGAAGAAGGAAAAGTCAACGAGAACCTCTTACTTTACGAAATGGCCCGCTATAACTTCAGCAATTTCATTCTAAAGAATTTTGACCTGTCTTTCATTTCCCAGGAAGGCATCGGTATGTTGCAGACCAAAGAGTTTACGAATTTTGAAGAAGCTTACCAATATTCCAAACTACTCTATTCGGATGCCGACATGGCACGCAAACTAAGCGGAATAAGAGCCTTGATTATATCGGCAAGCAATTTTGAACTATTACAAAAATACTATAGCTTCGATGATTATGCTACATTCTATGACGCAAACTTTACCAATCTGCCTGAACCGGAAATAGACGGACTCATCCTTGATGAACCGCTCATGCTGGAAGGTGTAGACC
>DYCT01000120.1:3211-6505 GCA_019417975.1 Bacteroides sp. | reverse complement strand
GTATTCTTCCAGTTTGTTCCGCACCGTTTCGATGGCGACCTTTAAGACTATCTTACCGTTGTAATAACGGGCTGGCACATTGTTCTTGTTCCGCTTGACAGCATCGGACTTACGAACGGAAACCTCGAAGCCAAGAAATTTCGCGGGCTTTTGTGCGTTTGTTATCAATGTTTTTTCCTGCGACAGTTCCAACTTGAGGTTTTCTTCCATATACTTGGTAATGTCCGACTTGATTTTAACGCAGTCAGCCTTGCTTCCGATAACCCCTATGAGAAAATCATCTGCGTATCTTACGTATCTAAACCTTCTGTATGTTTCATCCATACTGTCTCTGCTCTCAATCTTTTGCCTTTCGCGTCTCAGTTTCACATACTCATCCCTAAGCCTGTATTCATCTTTATATAGATTTGTAAAGCTCCTATGATGCCTACGATGGCTGCTATGGCATACACCAGATAGACAACATAGAGCATCATTGTTACCGTAAAATCATGAGCATTGCTCAGTGCGTCTGCTCCCCAGCTGTAATCGACACCTCCGCATTTGGCTGATGCCAACATTGGCTGGAAGAGCATGACACATATCGACAATATGGCAAACAAATGATTCTTTTTACAGTTTATCTCTGGCATTCTTCTTTTCTATTTTTCGGGTGTTGTGCTTATTGTTGAGATTCTGCATAAACTCTTCTGAGAGGTAACTACATTGATGTTCTGGTTCAATGTGCTCCAGGAATTCATCGTTTTTCTCGTTGAGTTCTTCACTTGTCGTTGATGATGGCTGTTCCGTTATTGGTGGTTCTTCGATAAAAGAAGAGTGGGGAGTTACATTCCCAGTTGGGTTAACAACTCTAAGCCCATCATCTGTGATTTGTTCGATGAAGGTCATATCACCTTCGTCAGGATTGTCGTTGCGTTCTTCTATTGCAACAGGCTGTTCCTCGTTGGTCATATCCCCTACATCATAGGTCTCTTCTTCTGATTTCTTTTCATCCTTCTTGCCATGGAGGTCTAGTGTGATCATTACAGCAAAGTAGACCACATAGACAAAGGTGAGGACGAGCGCAAAAATTACGAATCCTGACATTTTTCAATCTGATATTTAATTGTTATCCTTTGTTTGTTATCATACTCGGAAATACTCTCAAAAGGCAGGAGAACTCCCAAAAGCATTGCAAAGGAACAGACTTTTATATGATTGACGAAAAAACACACGAAAAACCAATTCAGTCTTAACACAGATTATAATAGAAGTATGATAATATTTCAATAATCATACTATAAAGTTTCGAAATGGTGGTAATAAGGTTAATGTCACACTGACATTATGAAGCATGTTTACTAAATCTCTTCGATGGAATGTAAGTGTATGGGAGAAGTTCGTTATGATTATATGGTGGATGACGCATATCTTATATAAATTGTCTGAAAATCTTTGGTTATCTCAGATTATTTTAATACTTTTGCATCATTTTAATGATGTATTAAAATAATGCAGAATGGTTAAAATGAAAGAGATCGCCATATTAGGAAGACCTATACAACTGCAAGAACGAAGCAAGGCGCAGATGAAAGGTGTTACCATCGGAGAAATGTTGTCGTACAAGTTCTACGATGGAGAGTTTCATGGTATGCCATTGCTATTCGCAGAACCTAAAGATAAAGTAGCTACCCCACGTGGCTTGTCTGTTACAGCAAACAACCTTACTTCGTTATTCCAGCTTCCTACCGTATTCTTGTTGCCAACTTGTCCTGCCTATGAACGGCAGAGACTGATCGACAAAGACGTGTATTTCGTTGTATCTGACAAATACGTCCATTTGCCTATGCTTCTGGCTAATGAGCGCATTCGTAAAACCAAACAAGCTAAGGTTTTAACGCCTGTCGCACAATACCTGCTGCTCTATCATCTTCAGATAGAGAGTATCGAAGGATTGGCTGCACGTGATATTGAGAACAAAATTCCGTACTCCTACGCAAGCATTACACTTGGTATTACTTGCCTCGAAGACTTGGGGCTTTGCCAAAAAGTATCTGGAGGCTCTAAGCGGAAGGTCATCCACTTTGACAAGAAAGGAATGGAATTGTGGAAGCAAGCCCAGTCGTTCCTCGTTAACCCTGTTGAAGAACGCATTTATTGTGACGATTTGCTTTCAGACGATAATTTCCCAGTATGTGGCATCAATGCCCTTGCACATTACACGTGGCTGAATCCCGATCCGGAAAGAATGATCATGGTACCTGTCAAACAACTACGGGAATTCAAATCATCGGGAACCTTAGTGCGCCCAAACGAATTTGATGGCAACATCATCATTGAAGCATGGAAATACCCACCTGTCACCACTATTGGTACAAAAGCCGAATGGGTTGACAGATTATCTTTGGCCATTTCTCTGCGTGAGGACGAAGACCCACGAGTGGAAGGCGAAGTTGAACGTTTAATTAATGAAATAGAATGGAAGGATTAGAGAAATTTCGTGAGGCTTTTGAAGCCTATTCAGATAACTATGTCATCATTGGTGGAACTGCTTGCGACATCACCATGACTGGAACGACAGTACGTCCGCGTGCCACCCACGACATTGACATGATAGTTGTTGTAGAGAAGATGACAGCCGACTTTGCAGAGCATTTCTGGTAATTTATACGAGAAGGTGGTTGTCGTCCAGAGAAACGCAAGCAGGAAGAAGGCGAAACTCCAAAGTACGAACTGTATCGTTTTGTCAACGGAAAACCAGACTATCCCGAAATGATAGAACTGCTCTCACGGCATCCTGACATTCTTGGCGAGCCGAAAGGACTGATTGTTGAGCCTCTCCCCGTTGACGAGGAAACATCAAGTCTAAGTGCAATCATCATGGATGATGATTTCTATCACTTCACCATCCAGCATAGCAAGCTGACCAATGGGCTTCGTCATGCAGACTCTGCTGCGCTCATAGCTCTAAAAGCACGTGCTTACCTCAATCTTTTGCAAGACAAAGCTAACGGAAAGCATGTCAATAGTAAAGACATCAAGAAGCATCGGTCTGATGTGTTGAAGAATGTGGTCATCATGGAAGACAACGAGATTATCGCTCCCGAATCGATTGTTGCTTGCATAAGAGATTTTGTAACCTCAATAAGAAATGATTGGAACACGCTTTCAGAGCCTCTTGCAAAGGCTCTTGATCAGAATTCATCATTCATCGAGGCTTTATTGGAACAATTAGATGAATTATTTATAACAGAACAGTTATGAAAATACAATATGCGTCAGACCTCCATCTAGAGTTTGCCGACAACTGGAGAT
>DYCT01000120.1:0-3201 GCA_019417975.1 Bacteroides sp. | reverse complement strand
CTTGCAAGTAACAGGGGATATTCTCGTTCTTGCAGGAGACATCGGCTACCTGGGGGACGAGAACTATTCTAAGCATCCATTTTGGGATTGGGCTTCGGAGAACTATCAGCAGGTGATAGTTTGCATGGGCAACCATGAGTTCTATAAATACTATGACATTGCCAATCTTAACGATGGTTTTTGTCTTGAAATACGTCCCAACGTTCACAGTTATTATAATGCTGTTGTACACGTAGAAGACATCGACTTCATCGTAACAACTTTGTGGTCTAAGATTCCCTTGAAGGAGGCATACTATACGGAACAAGTCATAAGCGACTTCCGACGCATCTTCTTCAATGAAGAGCTTCTCACGTTTGCAGACTTCAACCGTGAGCACGCAAGGTGCCTTGCGTTTTTGAAAGAAGCCGTTTCATCCAGCAACGCCAGGAAAAAGATAGTTGTCACTCATCATGTACCGTCTTTCCAAATGCAATGTCCCAAGTTTGCCGACAGTCTGGCTAACGGAGCCTTTACCGTAGAATTGGAAGATTATATCAAGGATAGCGGTATTGACTTCTGGATATATGGTCATTCTCACTATAATGCGGATGTGAGGATAGGCAATACCATGTGCATATCAAATCAGTTGGGTTATGTCTTTCATGGAGAACATGAGTCTTTCGATCCTTGTAAAAATATCGAAGTATAACGACTGGCAAATCTTTATGTAATGACTTCTCGGTAAAAAGAAAAGTCGAACAGCTGAAGCATGGGTAAACTAAACAACCAAGTTTAAGGTTTAGTTTACCCATGTATATATGCCGGGTAGGTCGGGGGCATTACTGCCCCTTTCCCCCCCTAAGAACCGTACGTGAAAGTTTCCAATCATACGGCTCAAGCAACTTTAAATTTCTATCTAATAGAAACCAGCTCATTGTTACATCTATTTAAGTTGAATGACTTTTCTTCTGCAACTGTCATGTACCAAGAAATTAACTTTCTTTCCATTGACAATTCTTTCATTAGTTCCCCACGAGTGTTCTTTGTCTATGGGTTCTCCGCATATGGGGCATAAATGATTTTGTTTTTCCCACATATACAGCAATGATTTTCTACCATTAAGCGACTTGAGCATCTTGTAAGTCTTGCGCTTTTCAAAATATTCTTTCCATTCAGGGTCGAGAGGATTGGCTTCACCTTTCACTTTTACGTATCGGGTGATTTTCGTGTCGTACAGTCTTTTGAGGGCAATCTTATCATCCGCTTTACCCCTTTTGAAGTTCGCCACAAAGCACCAGTTACGATTCTTTATTCGTGTAAAGTATCTGCTGGCAATCCAATATTTACCTTTCTTGGGATGTCGTCTCTTGGCCCATTGCCATAGCTTTTCAAATATCAAGTAATCAGCTTTTCTGAATGTGTCCGAAGCCACGCAATTCTTGTAGTAATTCACCCAACCGACTATTACCGGATTCAAAAGTCTTATAAGAGATTCCTGTTTACTACCTTTATTGGAATCAATGATTCCTCTGATTTTCTCCATGAATCCCTTCAGACTCTTTTTGGACGGCTTTATTAGAAGTATTCCATTGTATTTACGGATATTGTACCCGAGAAAATCAAAGCCCTCTTCAATATGGGTTATCTTTGTCTTTTCTTCTGATAGAGTAAGTCCCCGACTTTCAAGGAAGTTCTCCACTAACGGCTTTATTTCCTCCAATGCTTCCCTAGTCCTTCCCGTAATGATAAAATCATCCGCGTATCGAACCATGTGAACCTTTGGATAATATACTTGTCCCTTAACGGATTTCCTATAATACTTTTCTGCGAGCATTGCTTGCAGACCGTCCAATGTCATATTGGCAAGAGTTGGCGAGATAATTCCACCCTGTGGAGTTCCTTCTTCCGTAGGGAATAATTCCTTGTTGAAAACGAAACCGCATTTGAGCCATTTTTTCAGCATGACTTTATCCATTGGAATATTTTCCAACAGCCAGTCATGACTGATATGGTCAAAACAACCTTTGATGTCTCCTTCTAAAATCCATTCGGGAGAAGCTGTCTTGGCAAGGACGCAAAAACATTGTTCTCTTGCATCGCCAGCACTTCTCTCTTTACGGAATCCGTAGGAGTTGCTGTCAGCAGTTGTTTCTGACACAGGTTCCAATGCGAGCAGATACAATGCCTGCATTGCCCTGTCTTTCATCGTCGGAATCCCTAATGGACGCAACTTCCCGTTACTCTTTTTAATATGTATCCTTCTTAGAGGTTGAGGGGTATAGCCTCTTCTTCTTAGCTCGCTGATGGCCTTGAATTTACTGTTGGAAGTTGCCCACACAGCTTTATCAACACCCGCAGTTTTACTGCCTCTGTTCGATGTAACACGTTTTACCGCTAAAGCTTTAGCGTAAAACGAATGCGTCAGCATCCACTGCAAAGCTTTCACCCTGCCGTGTTTGCCTGCTTTCTGAGCTTTTACAATACGTGCTTGTAGCTTATTAACCGCTATTTCGCACTTGTTCCAGTCTATGCTTTCCCAAGTGCTCCACTTTTGGTCAGTAGATGCACACGATGTCTTACTTTCGTTCATTTGCTTTTCTCCTTTAAATAAGTTCTAAAAGTTTCTTGTAAAAAGTCACCTTGCGGAAGTCAGCCCACTTTCGTGTGAGGTGATGTTTCAACCTCTATCCGCTCCATTACAGAATGGCATTCGCTTTTTCCACATTCCTCTGCCCGCATTTCATTCGGCTTTCCTTACGGTTTGCTTACCTGCTGTTATACAGGAGAAATACGGGTTTACCATGTTTCTTGTATATGACAAACGAATGGGTTAGAATCCGTCTATCCGCCGGCAGTCATCATGTTCGTGTAACCTTAGCATGAAGAAGGTTATCCGACTGCGTCCCTTTTGGGTTAGAGCCCAGTATCATTAACAGCTCATTCGAAGTTACGACGTTTATCAACGGTTCACATTACGTTATTCATACCATTCAGCCTAGCTCCCCTGCCACTCGATACTAACGGCAGTTGTCGTTCCCTCGCGGTTCTGACTTCTCCTTTCGGAAGGGCTTCATTGTTGGTTCTGCTATCGCACGACCTCATTGCTTACTATCGCACGTTCCCATAGGCTACTGTTGACGAAACAACAGGTTTAATCGTTCTATTTCCAGCGCGTGGAATGGAATGTTAAACAATCATATACAAGACTTACATGTCGCA
>DYCT01000012.1 GCA_019417975.1 Bacteroides sp. | reverse complement strand
GTCTTACCTATTATAAATAAAGGAAAGATGTTATGAAACTAATTGTAAACGACAAAGAGCACGAATTGGCAACCAATACCACCCTACATCTTTTGGCACAATCGCTTCAACTCCCGGAGCAAGGCATCGCTATGGCTGTAAACAACCGAATGATTCCACGCCCTCAATGGGAGACTTATCAGTTGTGCGAAAACGACCGTGTCATTATTATTAAAGCTGCATGTGGAGGATAAACTCATGAAACTGCAATTCATCACTCATTATACCGAACAATACTCGTATGAAGACTCGGCACGTATCGCACTCGAAGGTGGATGTCGCTGGATTCAGTTGCGCATGAAAGATGCGACCGATGAAGAAGTGCGTCCCATCGCCCTCCGAATACAGAAATTGTGCAAAATGTATCAAGCTACATTCCTACTCGATGACCGAGTGCAATTAGCACACGAGATTCAGGCAGATGGTGTGCATTTAGGCAAAAACGACATGCCTATCAGCGAAGCACGTAAGTTTTTAGGCAAAACATTTATAATAGGTGGAACTGCCAATACATTCGAAGATGTAAAGATGCACTACGAAGCCGGAGCCGACTATATCGGATGCGGTCCGTTTCGTTTCACCTCGACCAAAAAGAACTTAAGTCCGGTATTGGGGCTGGAAGGATACCGCTCTATCGTGGCTCGAATGAAAGCCGAAAGTATTAACATCCCAATAGTAGGTATCGGAGGCATCAACTACGAAGATATTCCTCAGTTGATGGAAACAGGTCTCAATGGCATTGCGCTAAGCAGCACCATTCTGCAAGCGGAAAATCCGATAGAAGAAACCAAACGCATCGTAACCCTTTTAAGCTGACCAGTTTCCTATTTTGAAACAAATTAAAAAAATAACCGTATACAATGGAAAAGTTAATCATTGCGGGTAAAGAGTTCAATTCCCGCTTATTCCTCGGAACAGGAAAATTCAGTTCCAACGAATGGATGGAAAAAGCAATCCTTGCTTCAGGCACCGAAATGGTAACTGTAGCAATGAAACGCATCGACCTCTCCAATAAAGAAGACGATATGCTTCGCCATATTCAGCATCCTTCTATCCAATTACTCCCCAACACATCGGGTGTACGCAATGCCGAAGAGGCTGTTTTTGCTGCTCAGATGGCACGCGAAGCTTTCGGCACTAATTGGTTGAAACTGGAAATTCATCCGGATCCACGCTACTTGTTACCCGATTCTATCGAAACGCTGAAAGCAACCGAGCAACTCGTAAAATTAGGATTCAATGTATTGCCTTATTGTCAAGCAGACCCTACCCTCTGCAAACGTCTTGAAGAAGCAGGTGCTGCTACAGTTATGCCACTGGGCGCTCCCATCGGTACAAATCAAGGATTGCAGACCAGAGAATTCTTGCGTATCATTATCGAACAAGCCAATGTACCGGTAGTAGTAGACGCAGGTATCGGTGCGCCAAGCCATGCTGCAGAAGCCATGGAGATGGGCGCTTCAGCAGTATTGGTCAACACCGCCATTGCTGTTGCCGGCAACCCTGTAGAAATGGCAAAAGCATTCAAACAAGCAGTAGAAGCAGGACGCATGGCTTACGAAGCCGGATTGGGTAGCGTAGGATTTACAGCATCGGCTTCTTCACCACTTACATCATTCCTCGATTAACTTTATTAACCTAACCAAATCAAAAAAGAGCATGGAAGATCCTAAAAAAGACAAGCCATACGCACACCGCGAAAAAGCCTATATGGCAGGTAAAATGTTTCCCTACATACAGGTAGGTATGCAAAAAGTAAACCTTACCCCGACCGTAAAAGTTGTGAACGGTGAACAGGTAATGACTCCTAATGATCCGGTTTATATTTACGATACAAGTGGTCCGTTTAGCGACCCCAACATCCAAATCGACCTTAAAAGAGGTCTGCCCCGTATGCGCGAAAGCTGGATTACAAGCCGTGGCGATGTAGAACAACTATCTTCTATTACTTCTGAATATGGAAAAATGCGTCGCGACGACAAGAGTCTGGACCATCTCCGCTTCGAACATATCGCCTTACCTTACCGTGCCAAAGCAGGCAAAGCCATCACACAAATGGCATATGCCAAAGCCGGCATCGTAACTCCGGAAATGGAATATGTAGCCATCCGCGAAAATATGAACTGCCAAGAGTTAGGTATCGATACTCACATCACTCCCGAGTTTGTACGCGATGAAATTGCTGCCGGACGAGCTGTATTGCCTGCCAATATCAACCACCCGGAGAGCGAGCCAATGATTATCGGACGAAACTTCTTCGTAAAAATCAACACCAACATTGGGAACTCAGCCACTACCTCTACCATTGAAGAAGAAGTAGACAAAGCTGTATGGAGTTGCAAATGGGGTGGCGACACTTTGATGGATCTTTCTACAGGTGCCAATATCCACGAGACCCGCGAATGGATTATCCGCAACTGTCCGGTTCCCGTAGGCACAGTACCTATCTATCAGGCATTAGAAAAAGTAGATGGAAAAGTAGAAGACCTCTCTTGGGAGATTTTCCGCGACACTCTGATTGAACAATGTGAACAAGGAGTCGACTATTTCACTATTCATGCCGGCATCCGTCGTCAAAACATTCACTTAGCCGACAAGCGTCTGTGTGGCATCGTCAGCCGTGGAGGTAGTATCATGAGTAAATGGTGCCTCATCCACGACCAGGAAAGTTTCCTCTACGAACACTTCGATGACATCTGCGATATCCTTGCACAGTACGACGTAGCCATCTCATTGGGCGATGGTCTGCGTCCGGGATGTATTGCCGATGCCAACGATGAAGCACAATTTGCCGAACTTGACACAATGGGCGAACTCGTTACCCGTGCTTGGGACAAGAACGTACAAGCCTTTATCGAAGGACCGGGTCATGTGCCCTTGCACAAAATTCAAGAAAACATGGAACGCCAGATTTCACATTGCCACAACGCACCGTTCTATACTCTAGGTCCGTTGGTAACCGATATTGCTCCGGCTTACGACCATATCACATCGGCCATCGGTGCCGCACAAATCGGTTGGTTGGGTACAGCCATGCTTTGCTACGTAACTCCCAAAGAGCACCTCGGACTACCTAATAAGGAAGATGTGCGTATCGGAGTCATTACATACAAAATTGCAGCACATGCGGCCGACTTGGCTAAAGGCCACCCCAATGCACAAATACGCGACAACGCTTTAAGCAAAGCGCGCTATGAGTTCCGTTGGAGAGACCAGTTCCATTTAAGCCTTGACCCGGATCGTGCCTTGGAATACTTCACAGAAGGACGCCACACCGATGGTGAATACTGCACCATGTGCGGACCTAACTTCTGTGCCATGAAGTTGAGCCGCGACTTAGGAAAAATCAAGCAGGAAAAATAAAATCCTCCTTAATAAGTCTGTTCGACCTTAGACTAAAAGAAATGCAGATGTTATCTTTCGCGCAATCGACCTTCACAGGGCCGATTTGCGCGTCTGGTTGCCTTTCGTCGATTCCTTGCCGAACGAGCCTATCTTGAATCGGTCTGTTCCGTACACGAAGCTGAATGAGACAAAGAATTGCAGGTGGAAAACCAATATACCTATATTAACGTATATGCCCTGTTTCACCACAAAGCAGATGCATAATAGTCTGAGGAAGAAACCAAGCAAGCGACTTAACGCTAAAACAAGAAACTTTAAATACTAAATTTTGACGAACGTGTTTTCAGAAGAATTAGAAAAAATAGATTGGGAAGAGACCACCCGCAAAATCTCTTCCAAAACCGATGCCGACGTACGCCGAGCATTAGGTAAAAGACGCTGCGATATAGACGATTTTATGGCTTTGCTCTCACCGGCAGCCGAGCCTTACTTGGAAACAATGGCTCAACTGAGCCGTAAATATACTATGGAACGTTTCGGACGTACCATGTCTATGTTCATCCCCTTATACATCACCAACTCTTGCTCCAACTCATGCATCTATTGCGGATTTCACATCAGCAACCCGATGAAGCGTACCATCCTCACCGAAGAAGAAATAGAAAATGAGTATAAAGCTATCAAAAAGTTGGCGCCGTTTGAGAACCTATTGCTTGTGACAGGTGAGAATCCGGCTAAGGCAGGTGTACCTTACATTGCCCGCGCCCTGGACTTGGCACGCCCCTACTTCTCAAATCTGAAAATAGAAGTGATGCCTTTAAAAGCAGAAGAATACGAGGAACTGACCCATCACGGACTGAATGGAGTCATCTGCTTCCAAGAGACATACAACAAGGCACACTACAACATCTACCATCCCAAAGGCATGAAATCGAAATTCGAATGGCGCCTTAACGGATTCGACCGCATGGGACAGGCCGGTGTACACTCTATCGGAATGGGAGTGCTTATCGGACTTGAAAAAGATTGGCGCACAGACATCACCATGATGGCTTATCACCTGCGCTATCTGCAAAAAAAATACTGGAAGACCAAATATAGTGTAAACTTCCCTCGTATGCGTCCGTCTGAGAATGGTGGATTTCAGCCAAATGTCGTGTTAAGCGACCGCGAATTGGCTCAAGCTACTTTTGCCATGCGCATCTTCGACCACGATGTAGACATCTCTTACTCTACACGCGAGCCTGCCTACATTCGCGACAACATGGCTACTTTGGGGGTTACTACCATGAGCGCAGAAAGCAAAACCGAACCAGGAGGCTATTACAGCTACCCACAAGCATTGGAACAATTCCATGTCAGTGATGAACGTACCGCAAAAGAAGTGTGCGAACGCCTTCGTGAGTTGGGTCGTGAGCCCATATGGAAAGATTGGGACGAATCATTTGACCATCTGAAACTCTGCTGATTCATGCGATACGACCGTCAAATGTTATTGCCCGAAATAGGCAAAGAAGGACAACAAAAGCTCAAAGAGAGCAAAGTACTGATTATTGGCGTGGGAGGGTTAGGCTCTCCCATCGCCCTATATCTGGCAGGAGCAGGTGTAGGTACCCTCGGTCTGATGGACGATGATGTAGTAAGCATCAGCAACCTGCACCGACAAGTCCTCTACACCGAAACCGAAGTAGGACAACCTAAAGCCGAAGCTGCAGCCCGACATCTCGCCGAACACAACAGCGAAATCACTCTCAAACCTTATCCTTTTCGGCTTACCGCTGACAATGCAACAGACCTCATTGCACAATACGATATTGTAGTGGACGGTTGCGACAATTTTGCCACACGATATCTGATAGATGACACATGTCATGCCCTCCACAAGCCCTATGTATACGGAGCTATCAGAGCATTGGAAGGAATGGTTTCCGTATTTCATTATCAAGGCGATACAAGCTACCGCACCCTATACCCCAATGAGCAGGAAATGTACTCCATGCCGGCTCCATCGAAAGCCGTAGTAGGAGTAACGCCGGCTATTGTCGGAGCTGTACAAGCCAGCGAAACACTGAAACTGATATGCGGATACGGTGATGTGTTATGCGGAAAGCTATGGACAATCGATTTGCGCAATATGCAGACATATACAATTTTTATTTAGAAATATTTGTTGCATATTGATTATTTCCTAACTTTGCTCATGTTTTTAACGGACTCGGCATATCATGAAATTGATTGTAATCACTCAACCGACATTCTTTGTCGAAGAAGACAAAATCATCACGGCTCTCTTTGAAGAGGGTCTTGACATACTGCATCTACGCAAGCCCGAAACGGCTGCCATGTATTCCGAGCGTCTGCTCACACTCATTCCCGAGAAGTATCATCGGTTTATTGTAACTCATGAACACTTCTATCTGAAACAAGAATTCGGTTTAATGGGTATTCACCTCAATGCCAGAAATCCACAAGAGCCCAATGGATTTTCAGGACACGTCAGTTGTTCTTGCCATAGTTTAGAAGAAGTAAAGAAGAAAAAAAAATACTATGACTATGTATTCTTAAGTCCGGTATTTGACAGCATATCCAAAAAAGGGTACCAGGCCGCCTACACATCGGAAGAACTGAGAAAAGCAGCCAAAGAAGGCATCATTGACAAAAACGTAATGGCACTGGGAGGTATCAACGAAGAAAACATCCTGCAGGTAAAAGATTACGGTTTCGGTGGCGCAGTCGTTTTAGGTGACTTATGGAGTAGATTCGACAAATGTCATGATACAGATTATCGAAAAGTCATTGAACATTTTATAAAGCTCAAGGAGATAGCCGACTGATAGGCTCATCTCCTTGTGTTTTTTATACCGATAAAGCAAAACCAATAAATATAATCAACCTATAAAAACTCAACAAAATGAAATTTTTTATTGATACAGCTAATCTAGAACAAATTCATGAAGCAAACGACATGGGCGTGTTAGACGGTGTTACCACCAACCCTTCCTTGATGGCCAAAGAAGGTATTAAAGGTGTAGAAAACCAACACAAGCACTATGTAGACATTTGTAAGATTGTACACGGTGATGTCAGTGCCGAAGTCATTGCTACCGATTTCGAAGGAATGATTCGCGAAGGTGAAGAGCTGGCAAGTCTTAACGACCACATCGTAGTGAAAGTGCCTTGCACCGAAGATGGCATCAAAGCTATCAAGTACTTTACTAAAAAAGGCATTCGTACCAACTGTACACTGGTATTCTCTGCCGGACAAGCGTTGCTTGCAGCCAAAGTAGGTGCTACTTACGTATCTCCATTCGTAGGTCGCATGGACGATATTTGTTCTGATGGCGTAGGTCTTATTGCCTCTATCGTTGAGATGTACCGCACTTATGGTTTCAAGACCCAAGTACTGGCAGCTTCCATCCGCCACACCCAGCACATCATGCAATGTGCCGAAGTAGGTGCTGATGTAGTTACTTGCCCACTTGCGGCTATCAAAGGTCTGTTGAAACACCCGCTTACCGATTCTGGTTTGGAAAAATTCTTAGCCGACTATCATAAGATAAACGGATAAGTAAAAGAACATGAACATCATCATTACCAAATGATACAGAGAGTCGGATTCTAACATTAACAGAGTTCGACTCTTTTTAGGAAATCAAAGCATAAAGAGTAAAAAAAAAGGAGGACTATTCATCCTCCTTTTTTTATTGAAAAGTACACCCTCAGGGATTCGAACCCTGGACCCACTGATTAAGAGTCAGTTGCTCTACCAACTGAGCTAAGAGTGCTTCTTTCGAATTGCGGTTGCAAAGGTACGCTTTAATTTGATATTACCAAACGTTTTTACAGTTTTTATTTTTATTCTTTGTTTTCAATCTTACTTTTTATCAAATAAAGCGTCCGAATAGTCCCATTGAAAGTCGGATTTTCCCAATACATCAAGCTTTGCTCCATAAATATCCTCACCGTCTTCTTTAAGTCGGCAGAAAAAGCAGAATCATCTATTTGCATGGATTGAGGCAATTCATGCTCATGTGCTTCAAACCAAGCCACCAGTTCTTCTACTTCCTGTTTCGTGTATTCATCCTTGTACTCCATCGCACTAAAAATATTATATTATAAAAAAGGTGTCAATATATTGGCACACCAACCAATGAAACGTCGCCACACAGACCTCTTCTTCCAAGTGGTCGGCGTCATAAGTATACTCTGCTCTTTATCACGATCAAACAGTTTACCCAACTCTCCAGTCGTTTCCTTATCGAAAATAAATGCATTCACCTCGTAATCATACCGAAGACTTCGACTATCCAAATTAGTTGTTCCTACTGTACAAAAAGTACTGTCCACCATCATAATCTTGGAATGATGAAATCCTCCATTATACAAGTAAATATCAGCCCCTCTCTTCATCAATTTATGTGCCACCGTCATGGAACCATCCGGAGTGAAACCTATATCCGATTTTGCCGAAAGCATGATTTCCATCTTGACCCCACGCTTCAGCGCTTTCTTCAGTTCCCGCTTCACAGAGCGAGTAGGCAAGAAATACGGATTCACAATTTGAATATGTTTATCAGCATCCTTTATGCACTCCACATAAGTATGGCGCATCAACTTGGGCAATTTTTTAGGAGCACGGTCTACAATAGCAATGGTTTTGTTCCCCACCGAATCGTTCACCAATGGGAAATAAGCATCTCCTCTAACCTTCTGATGTGTACTCTTATTCCATATCGTCAGAAATATCTGCTGCAAATAGCGAACAGCTTCTCCCTCAATACGCACATGCATATCGCGCCAATCGCCTATTTGAGGTAGTCCCTTAATATAATAGTCGGCTACATTCATTCCTCCTGTATAAGCTACCTTTCCATCTATAACAATGATTTTCCGATGGTCGCGATGCCATACATGATTTACATAAGGGAAACGCAAAGGGTCGAAATGATAGATTTCAATTCCTTTAGCACGAATCCTACGCAAATGTTTTTTCTTCAGAGGACGACTGTTCGACCAGTTTCCAAACGCATCGAACAATGCGCGCACCTCTACACCCTCTTGCGCTTTTAAAGCCAACAAATCAAACAATGCATTGGCTATAGAGTCGTTTCTAAAATTAAAATATTCCAGATGTATATGGTGTTCTGCCTTACGAATAGCCTCAAACAAATCTAAGAATTTTTCTTTCCCGCTCTTAAGCAGTTTTATCCGGTTGTTGTTGGTTATAGGCACTCCCTGTTCTTGCAGATAAGCCATAACAACGGAATCGCACGGAGAATATTCGTTTATACATATACCGGAAAGTCCGTTGGAGGTTTGTCCCCATCCGACCAAAGCAACCCACAACAAGCAAACAGATATAATCAGCTTTTTCAAAACAATGTTTTTTTAATTTAAATTGCGAAATTACAAAATTATTCAGTATGGGCAAATAGAGAGAATTATCTATATTTTTACATAATGATAATAAAATCGAGAAAATCTTTTTTGTTATCCTCAAAAAAGATAACTTTGTATTATCATTTAACTTTTAAAACGTATAGAATATGAGAAAAAGTAAATTTAGCATTGCTTTTGCATTCTTATTGGGCGGAAGCATCGTATTCAGTTCTTGCATCGGTTCATTTGGTCTTCACAGTCGATTAGTCAATTGGAATCAGAATGTCGGCAATAAATTTGTGAATGAATTGGTTTACTTAGCATTCAACATCATTCCTGTATATGGGGTATGCTATATGGCAGATGCCTTGGTTATCAATTCCATCGAATTCTGGTCGGGAAGCAATCCGATGGCTAATGTGGGAAACATCCAAAAAGTAAAAGGTGAAAATGGTAACTACTATGTAAAAACAACAGAGAATGGTTACAATATCACAAAAGAAGGCGAAACAGCCAGCATGGATTTATTGTTCGATCAAGAGAACCAAACTTGGAATGTTGCTGCTGAAGGACAAAGCGCACCTTTGCTGAAAATGAATGGTAATGGCACTGCTACTTTATTCATGCAGGATGGTAGCACAATAGATGTCACTTTGGATGAACAAGGAAAACTGGCAGCTTCCACAGCACTGATGGCAGCTTACTAATCCCTTTTTCGAAATAATACAAAAGGCGAAAGTGTACCAAAATTCAATCTTTGAAATTATGAACGTAAAAGTTGAACTTTGAGCGTTCTAAAAGATCAAAGAAAGGGTCGTATCATTACTCTACACAGAGCTTGATACGACCCTTTTTAGTATGATAGTTACAATCCATAACATCTTGGAGTAGTATTTTTAGTTTTGACATACCTTCATTTCTTGCTTGTATCAGAAAGGATAGCCCACAGCAAAATGGAATGCAAAATCACGCTTAAAGCGAGGATGAATAATAGAAAAGTGTTCTTTGGAAGTGGTATATGCCGGATTAATAGCTTTCATACCAGCATCAAAACGAACTACCAAGAAATCAAAATCAAAACGAATACCCAAACCATACGATACAGCTATCTGCTTATAAAACTCATCAAACCGAAATTGTCCACTCGGCTGTTCCTTATAGTTTCTAATAGTCCAAATATTACCCGCATCAATAAAGGCTGCTCCACACAATTTCCAAAATAGATATGTACGATACTCTACGCTCAAATCAAGCTTAATATCGCCCGATTGATTCATAAAATCAATACTTTCATCATTGCCTTTGAAACTTCCCGGTCCTAATTCACGAACGCCCCAGCCTCGCACACTATTGGCACCTCCTGAAAAATACCTTTTTTCAAACGGAAGCATATCTGTATTTCCATACGGATATGCAATGCCAAATGCTGCATGAACGGCAAAAGAATTACGATTGTCGATAGGGAAATATTTAGAAAAATCGATGTCACCTTTTACATATTGGGCATAAGCTATATTCCAAAAAGCATATTTTCCATCCGTCTTACGCTGATTAATCAGACTCGAAATACCATAAAACAAGTTACCGGCCGACTCCAGATTAACACGAAGAGAATAAGAATCTTTCTTAGCAGAAGCAAACGGCATCGTTTTATTGCTATTGGTGAGCTGATAAGTATATCCCATATTTACAATGAGCAGATTCTCATAGTTGTACTTCAGAATGGAGTTTTTCTGAATATCCAAATACTCTTCCTTAAACTTTTGCTCGATACGAGGCATATATACATAGTCGATATTCAGCAAATTAACCACATGGTGTGCTTGATGCTTAGACCACTTATACCTCCAGGCTGCAGAAGCTACCGTCCGCGAGAACTCTGGACGCACTTGCGAATTGTACAAGACACTGACTTCGGATGTCGCACGAATGTTTCGCTTGAAAGACGAAGACAAAAATGGAAACATGAAACTGGGGAAATTCAAACTGACTTCTGCTCCATATTCTGTATAATGGTCGCTACTGTATCCTTGTAAACCGGTAATCACCTCGTAAGCGCCACGCAACTTAATCGTAAAAATCTCCGAGCCTCGAAATAAATTTCGATGCTGAAAAGAGACCGAAGCAGCAGCACCTAAATCGCCCGCAGAGTTTGTTCCTTCCAACTCAGCCGAGAAAGACTTATCTTTTCCTTTGGTAAGCATCACATAAGCATCCAACTCCGGATTCCGGCTATCGGAATCTTTCACTTCGGCAAAACGAATATTGGTGAACTTTAATGCACGCAAGCGTCCAAAATAGGCATATGTATTTTGCAACTGCTGGTCGTTATACAGCCATCCTTTGCTCAAATGCAAATTTTCCACCATTACCCGAGGTCGCAAAAACGGTTTATTCTTAAAATAAATGGGATATCCTTTATAGTGAATGGAATCATTTATATCGATTTGTGTCAATGCAGCCGACTGCAACGTCCCATTATCTGCTATAAAACTGATGTTGCGAATGGAATACTGAGGATGGTCTCGCAATGAATCATTTCGAAAGGCTCTGTAACGCTGCAAATGCATCGTAAGATCTACTTGAAAGGCATTGCGAACGGTGTCGGCTGTATAAGAAATAAAATCCTTATTAAATTTATAATACCCCCGTTGCAACAAGTGGTCTGTAATGCGCTGACGCTCCATATCCAATAGGTTGACATCAAAGTTCATCCCTACCTTCAATAACCGGCTGGCCGAATCCGCTCTAAGATATTCTTCGATTTGAGGGTCTTGAATGTCATAACGAATGCCTTTAAGCTGATAGACCTTACCTAGACAAAGATGATAAACAAGTTTCAGTTTGTTTTTCTTAATCACTTTTTCAGTATTCACGCAAGCACGCATATACCCCAAATTATTCAACGCCTTCGTCAGCTCTTCTTGCGACTTCTGCATAGCCGACTCATCGTAAATGACTGGAGCATCCCCTATCCTTCTGAAAAACTTATTATACCATTTCGTGGAGTCTCTACCCGAAAGACAATAAGTGTACATAGGCACCTTTACCAAGCTAAACCATTTGGAATTGGGGTTTTGACGTACATAGCTTCTTACAGAACTAGGCTTAACATTTTTGCTATCCGATACAACCTTCACTTCATCCAACAAGTACTCACCTTCCGGTATAAATTTTGATACCGAACAGGAAGTCAATAAACAAAATAATGAAGCATAGATATATCTAAGACAACTTCTTTTCATACAAATGAATGCAAATAACAAAAATGAGCTTACAAATATAGCTTTATTAAAATTATCTTTTTAGCTTTGTCGGCAATTTATTCAGATTTTTAAAAAGATTGAGATGCTGAGCAAAACAAAAATCAAATATATACACAGTCTGGAGTTAAAAAAGAACAGAAAAGAAGAACGGGTATT
Source organism: Bacteroides sp. (assembly GCA_019417975.1). GTDB lineage: Bacteria > Bacteroidota > Bacteroidia > Bacteroidales > Bacteroidaceae > DYCT01. The sequence goes on along the minus strand of DYCT01000012.1, from coordinate 3,035 downwards.
TGTAGCCGAAGGACCTAAAAACGTAAAAGACTTATGCGGATTCTTTACTTGCAAACTGCTAATCGCTACGAAACAATGGTTTGAACGAAACATTACTATCAAAGCTGATGAAACTGTGGAAGTGACGGATGAAGAATTAGCACGTGCCAGCTTTTTAAAACATCCTCAAGAAGTTTTGGCTGTATTTGAACAACCGACCTATACGGCAGATGCATCAGTACTATCTCATTCGCTTTGTCTGGCACTCGATGATGTACAAGATCCAGGCAATCTGGGTACAATAATCCGATTGGCCGACTGGTTTGGCATTGAACATATCTTCTGTTCAATCGGAACAGCTGATGTATATAATCCTAAAACAGTACAAGCCACAATGGGAGCATTGGCACGTGTCAAAGTGCACTACTGCGACTTGATTCAACTGATTACACAAGCCAAAAGTATTCCTATATACGGAACATTCTTAGACGGGCAGAACCTATATAAACAAGAGCTTACCTCATACGGGCTGATAGTAATGGGAAATGAAGGAAGTGGTATATGTCCTGAGATTAAAAAATTAGTAACCCACAAGCTATTTATACCCAACTATCCTGAAGGTTGCGACACTTCCGAATCACTCAATGTAGCCATTGCTACAGCTGTAATATGCGCTGAATTTAGAAGAAGAATAGCTATCAAATAGAAGCTATATCTTTTTTTTAGAGAAGAACACGCTTTTCAACTCCATCGGATTTGTATAAGTGATAAGCTTGGCAAGTTGATTCTGATTCCGAACAAAAAACCAGCTGTATTTCACCTTCCAGCCAAACAGTTGAAGGTAATTCATGTGTCAACGGATAAAAAGATTGCACAAATCCATCTTCCAATTCTACGACAGAAGCTAGGCGCTTTTTTCCTTCTTGATCATAAAGTACTCTTGCAGCAAATCGTTTCATAGACTCAATCTAAGTTCTTTTTAATTCGCGCACATTTTTTTTTCAGCTTTAGCTTGTTTTACTGTTTCCGGACTTATAGCCTGCGATGAGCTTTGCTGAATAAGAGTATCAGAAGTACGTTGTAGCTTTACCTCGTCTTGCTCTTTCTTAACCGGAACAAGAGTGTCCACCGTCTTCACACTGTCCCCTTTCTCTTCCACATAGCGATATCGGGTCAAACTGATTTCATCAATCAGCATACTTCTATCACGACTATCACCTTGATAATAAATATAACCTTTCAGCTTATTCACTTTATAAGAGGAGACATTTCGCAAGATCAAGGAATCTCTACCCAAACCGGTCAACTGTTTGGTAACACTAACAATTGAATCATTATAATATTTAGCACTTAACACTGCAAAAGCAGTGTCACCCTCTACTGTATGAAACGGTAATGACGTTGAGCGCAATCGCCATACAAACCAGTCATTATCGTTAAACTGATTGTCTGCCGGGATTTCAAAAACTACCTTATTGAGCATAGCCGAAGCTGTCAATACATACAATCGGTTTCCTACCCATACATCTATCGAATCGCCAGCTGCACTCTCTTTGGGTTTGTTATCACGAATAGCAATCAAATGATTGATTTGATCTTGCTCTTTATGGAGTCTTCTCGCAACATTATCGTAAATAAGTCTGAGTTCTTCAGTATGGCGCGTATACCATACCATCGAAGAATCAAATTCAGCTTGCTCTACACCATGCTTTTCGAACACAGATTCATAGTATAGCTTACGCTGATAATGTTTATCTTGTGGCAACTTCTCTGCCATTGATTTAGCAAGATGAAAATCATAAAGCAAATTTTCCATCTGCAACGGTTGTATCACATCATCCGGTATTCCCTCTTTACAGCCAATAAGCATCAGAGAAAAGCTCGCTAAAATGATAAATCCCCACTTATTTAGTCTCCGCCTCATCCTTGGTATGAAAACTTTTGTTCAATGATTTGCTGTAAAAGAGTAGCATGGCAATGATTCCACAACTGATTGCTGCATCAGCAAAATTAAAAACCGGACTAAAGAATATAAAATGCTCTCCGCCCACCAATGGCATCCATGAAGGCCAAGTGGTATCAATTATCGGGAAGTAAAACATATCTACAACTTTCCCATAAAGCCAAGTGGAATATCCTTCGCCTAGTGGCACAAAAGTAGCCAAAGTAGCATTGGTACTCTCGCTGAAAATGACTCCATAAAACACACTGTCAATGATATTGCCGATTGCACCAGACAAAATGAGCGAAAGACAAACGATAAAACCAGTCTTATAGCCACGCTTCACTACCTTATATAGATAGTAAGCAATGACACTTACTGCCACAATGCGGAATGTAGTAAGAAACAACTTTCCAAATATTTCCATTCCAAAAGCCATCCCATTGTTTTCCGTAAAGAAAATATAGAACCAATCCGTAATGCGAATGCTGTCATGCCAATACATATTGGTCTTGACTCCAATTTTAATAAGCTGATCAATTATCAGCACCGAAAGAATGATGAAAACAGAAATACGTCCTTTGGTAAGTAGTTGCTTCATTGTATTTAGTGGAGAATCAAATTAAACAACAAGAAAGGGTATGCCATTACTGGCATGCCCTTTTTATTGAGAGTGTGAAATTAATGTTTGCCTTCTTTTGCCTCGATACTCAAAGTGGCATGTGGCACTACACGCAAACGTTCAGCAGGAATCAACTTTCCTGTTTCACGGCAAATGCCATAGGTCTTATTTTCGATACGAACCAAGGCAGCCTGCAAATTTTGAATAAATTTAAGCTGTCGTTGAGCCAAGTGTGTTGTTTCTTCTTTCGACAATGTATTAGCTCCTTCTTCCAATACCTTATAAGTAGGTGATGTATCGTCAATATCATTGCCATCCTGATTCATTACACTTGCTTTCAACTGTTCATAATCGCGTTGAGCCTTTTCCAATTTTTCCATGATAATAGCGCGAAACTCTTCAAGTTCAGCGTCTGAATATCTTGTTTTTTCTGCCATAGTTACAACTATTGTTTTTAAGGTTAGTCTTTTATTACTTGAATCTGAAGTGTGA
>DYCT01000119.1 GCA_019417975.1 Bacteroides sp. | reverse complement strand
GACGGAATGAATGCCTTCTTGGATGCTTCTGAGAAAATCTGTCCGGAAGGTCTGACAATTCGCCAGTTGGTAGTGGATCATATAAAACAGTTGGCGGCAGAAGGTAAGGCTGTGTCGTCAGCGATTGAAGGACGTATTATTGTTAAATAATAAAGGAGGATAAAAGATGAAGTCAATCCAACATATTTGTTTGCGAGTGTTTGTGTTGGCCGTGTTGTGCTGTGTAGGGCTTCCGGTCGGAGCGCAGGCTGTTAAGGAGTTATTAATTTTACATACCAATGATGTACATAGCCGTATCGAGCCTTTGCCGGTAAATGCTGAACATCCGGAACGCTCGGACAAGGCCGGTTTTGTACGTCGTGCCACACTTGTACGCGATATGCGTGCCAAGTATCCTGATTTGCTTTTGTTCGATTGTGGCGACTTCTCGCAGGGAACACCTTATTATAATATGTTCCAAGGCGAGGTAGAAGTTAATTTGATGAGCGAGATGGGATATGATGCCGGTACTATCGGGAATCATGAGTTCGATTATGGTTTGGACAACATGAAACGTATCTTTTCGCTGGCCAACTATCCGATTGTGTGTGCTAACTATGATTTTACAGGGACGGTATTGGAAGAGATTGTTAAACCTTATGTGATTTTGAAACGTAATGGTCTTAAGATAGGGGTGTTCGGACTGAGTCCGCGTATGGAAGGGTTGGTAACAGGAGCAAATTATCGAGGAGTTATGTACAAAGACCCAGTAGAGTCGGCCAATCGAGTGGCAGAGCTGTTAAAGCTGAAGGAACATTGCGATATCATTATTTGTCTTTCTCACATGGGCTGGAAAGCCGGTGTCAATAACCCGGAATGTGATGAGTATATTATTGCACGTACACGTTATATTGATGTTGTATTGGGCGGACATTCACATTCATTTTTTAAAGAGCCTATTTTCTATCGGAATCTTGATGGAGAAGAAGTTGCTCTTCAGCAGATGGGGAAAAATGCCCAATATGTAGGAACGATGAAACTTACTTTGCATAGAAAATAAACCATGAGAGTAGCAAAAAGAGGATGGGCGATTTTAGCCTTTTTATGGGCGGTGATATGTGTGGTTGAGGCGCAACGTACTCCTGTGCTGATAGAAAAAGCGCAGCAGGACGAGGCGTGTCGTGAGTGGGTGGAACATACGATGACACAGTTGACTCTAAAAGAGAAAGTAGGACAGCTCTTTGTCTTTACCATTGCCCCTCACAATACCAAGGCCAACCTCGATTTGCTGCATAAAGTGGTTGATGAATATAAAGTAGGAGGTTTGCTTTTCTCCGGAGGTGATTTGCGCAATCAGGCTTCGCTTACCAATGTCGCACAGCGCAAGGCTAAAATTCCTTTGTTTATTACATTCGATGGAGAGTGGGGACTGGCCATGCGTTTGAAAAATACGCCTTGTTTCCCACGTAACATGGTGTTAGGCTGTATCCGTGATGACAAACTTATCACAGAATATGGAGAAGAAGTAGCACGTCAATGTCGTGAGTTGGGTGTGCATATCAATTTCGCTCCGGTAGCTGATGTGAATATTAATCCCGATAATCCGGTTATCAATACACGTTCGTTTGGTGAAAGTCCGCAACGGGTAGCTGAAAAGGTAGTTGCTTATGCCCGCGGACTAGAAAGTGGCGGTGTGCTGTCTGTTTCGAAACATTTCCCTGGGCATGGTGATACCAACATTGATTCGCATAAGGCGTTACCTATACTCCCGTTTACGCGCAATCGTTTGGATAGTATCGAACTTTATCCTTTCCGTAAGGTGATAGAAGCAGGATTGGGGGGAATCATGGTAGGGCATTTGCAGGTTCCGGCTCTTGATGTTACCAAGAAACCGGCTTCCTTGTCGAAATCGATAGTAAACGGATTGTTACAGCAGGAACTTGGTTTCGAGGGACTTGTTTTTACCGATGCCTTGGCTATGAAGGGAGTAGGCGGACAAACACGCCTTTGTGTGCAAGCTCTTAAAGGAGGTAATGATGTATTGTTAGTTCCCAAAGGTATAAAGGAAGAAATGGAGGCTGTGCTGAAAGCCGTGGCTGATGGGGAGTTGAGTCGTGAACTGATAGAAGAAAAGTGTCGTAAAGTACTTACTTATAAGTATGCTTTGGGGGTGAGTCGGGCAAATCCAATCAATATGTCGGGCTTGGAGCAGCGTATCTCTACACCTAAAGTCGATTCGTTGATACATCGACTGCAAGTGGCAAGTTTGACGATAGTAGGCAATCGAAACAATACACTTCCACTTCATTTTTCGAGTGATACTCTTTTCGTTATTAGCATAGGAAAGGCAAATGCTGATACGGCTTTTCTTCGTCGGTTGCGTACATTTGTTCCGGTAAAGTCTTATTGGCTTACCGAGCAGACATCTTCGGCAGAAAAAGAGAAATTATTGAAAACTGTTTCCAATGACCGTCAAGTCATTGTTTCTGTCAGTACATCGAAGTTGAAGCCGTTTGTGCCTTTCTTGGCTTCGCTTACACTTCATGCTCCTACGGTCTATACACTTTTTACCCCATTCTCAAAAGTAGAGTTAGTGCCATCGGCTCTTAAGTCGGCAGCAGCAGTTGTCGTATCACATTCGGCCGATAACTTTATTCAACAGCAGACAGCCGAAGCTCTTTATGGACGTTTGTCGGTCGACGGTAGGTTGTCGGCAAGTCTTGGCTCGTTCTTTAAGGTTGGTGAAGGGGTGACTTTAGATGCCGGAAAAGAAAGTACATATACTCCGGAAGAACTGGGCATGGATAGTAGGGAGTTAAGTCGTATTGATTCCATAGCAGAGAGTGGTATAGCAGCCGGGGCATATCCGGGTTGCCAGATTTATGTGCTTCGAAAAGGTAGGGAAGTGTATAACAAATGCTTTGGCTCGTTTACTTACGGAAAGAATGCACATGCGGTAAAGACAGACGATTTGTATGATTTGGCATCGCTGACCAAAACAACTGCTACCTTGCTGGCTGTTATGAAACTTTATGACCGAGGAGCCTTTAATTTGAGCGATACGATAGGTACTTATTTGCCTTATCTGAGAGGGACCGATAAGGCAGGTATTACCATTCGCGAACTATTGTTGCACGAGTCGGGGATGCCGGCTGGTATATTTTATTATCGTGATGCAATAGACCCGGAAAGCTATAAAGGTACGTTGTTCAGTAATAAGCGTGATGCAACGCATACTTTACAGATAGGACGAAATCTGTATGTACAGCGTTCGTTCCGTTTCAAACCGGAGTGGGTATCTACTAAAAAGACTGCCGACTATAATATTCCGGTAGCCGACAATCTTTGGTTGAATAAACAGTGTAGAGCCGAATTTGAGCGGGCACTGGCAGAGGCTAAGTTGAAGCCTAAATCGTATCGATACAGTTGTCCTAATTTTATTTTGTTGCAGGAAATCGTAGAGCATATCTCGGGCGAGAAGATGGACGAATTGTTGCAACGAGAGTTTTATGGCCCTATGCAGTTGAAACATTTGCTGTTCTGTCCGCTACGCTATTTTGAGAAACATCAGATTGCGCCTACGGCGAAAGATGATTATTTACGTAAAGGCAGTCCGGTATTGCAAGGTTATGTGCACGATGAAACAGCCGCATTCAGTGGAGGAGTATCGGGCAATGCCGGTTTGTTTGGTACTGCAGCCGATGTAGCTGCTGTTTATCAGATGTTGTTGGATGGAGGTATGTATCGGGGTAAGCGTTATTTGAGCGAAGCTACTTGTCAGTTGTTTACTACTACCACCTCACGTATCAGTCGGCGAGGGTTGGGTTTCGACCGTCCCGATACCGTCAATGTACGTAAGAGTCCTTGTGCCAAATCGGCTTCGGCATTGGTGTATGGGCATACAGGTTTCACTGGAACATGTGCTTGGGTTGATCCGAAAAACAGACTTGTTTATGTATTCTTATGCAACCGTATCCATCCTCATCCTTGGAATAATAAGTTGGGGAGTCTGAATATCCGTACCGATATTCAAGAGGTGCTTTATAGAGCTTTGAAGGAATAGCAGGGATTGCTTCTAGGAAATAAAGTCATTGTTGCTTTCAGCTGTTATAGAACGTCTTTTTGTATTGAAGAGGAGTGTATCCGGTATATTTTTTGAAAACTTTCAAGAAATAAGTGATGTCATCAAATCCCAGGTAGAATGAGATTTCTTTTATTTTTATATTGCTACTGGCCAACAACTGTTTAGCTTCCTGTATTTTCAGCTCCTGGATGTAATGTGCCGGAGAGACACCGGTATAGTCTTTGAATAGTTTTCTGAACCATGAATAGCTCATGTTTATTTGTGAGGCCACATCTTCCGGAGTGATATCTTTCAGTAGATTTTCTCTTATAATGATTTTAGCCTTGTCTATTTGCGCCTCGGTAACTGTGTCAAAACATTTGTTGTAATCGTAATACATGGTCATACCGAGGATAAGGTTTGCTATGCCCGCTAAAAATTGCTGACAAGCTGCTTTCTCTTCATTGGCGACTTTTATTGCTTGTTCATACAAATTTACGATATTGTCTTGTACACCTATTCTATAGATGAACTGTTCGTCGTTGAAGAAGATGTTTTTAAATCGGCTGTCCATGTTGGCTCCTTTAAAACCAATCCACATTTCTGTCCATCCGGTATTGGGGTCGGGCATATAGCTGTGCCATATATTGGGTCTGAGTATAATCATGTCTCCTTCTTTTATTTCGATACTCTTTTCGGGTGATGTAAAGAACGTTCCTTTGCCTTTAGTGATATAAAGCAGTTGGTAGCTGTCTAGTCTTCGTCCTCTCGAAGGAGTGAAAAAAAACTGTTTGGGATGTCCTGTATGTGGAGGGTAGGTGTCATAGTTTTTATCTATCTTTTCGTGTCCTACCGTATTGACTGTTATTCCCCACTCTTCGTCTCGCTGGCTGCTGATAAGGTATTTATAGTTTTTAGGTGTATCGCTTCTCATAGTGAGGTGTTTTTGCAAAGATATTTATTTCCATCAAATCTTCCATTCTTAATGTCATATTTTACATATAGATTGTTTTTTATGTGGCTACATTTGCTTCATAATCATGTTAACCGTTTGTTTTTATGAGAGAAAACTATTTTATAGCATTCGACTTGGGGGCCACAAGTGGTAGAACAATACTAGGAAAATTAGAAGGTGAAAAGTTAACTTTGGAAGAGATAACGCGTTTCCCAAATCAGATGTTGCAGTGGAACGGACATTTCTATTGGAACATTTATTCATTGTACGAAAATCTAAAAAAAGGCTTTGTAGAAGTAGCTCGCAAAGGAGTTCCTGTGACATCTGCCGGTATTGATACTTGGGGTGTTGATATTGTTTGTGTAAACACTGATGGCGAATTGTGTGGCATCCCATATGCATACAGAGATCCTCAGACGATAGGTAAGAAAGAGGAATATTTCGATAAAGTGATGAATTCTAAAGATGTATATATGCGTAGTGGCATACAACATATGGACTTCAATACCCTATTCCAACTTTATGTGATGAACGACCGTAAATGTAAATCAATGCAGGAGGCAGATAAAATACTTTTTATTCCTGATGCATTGAATTATATGCTTACAGGAAAGAAAGTTACAGAATATACAATTGCATCTACTTCCGGATTGCTTAATCCGGATGCAAGAGATTGGGATGATGTGTTGCTTCAAAGTGTTTCTGTTGATAGAAATAGGTGGGCTCCTATCGTGAAACCGGGTACTATAATTGGAAATATTATGCCAGAGCTTGCTGAAGAACTTCAGATACGTCCGATACCGGTTGTTGCTGTTGCTGAACATGATACTGCTTCTGCTGTTGCTGCGGTCCCGGCATTGGATAAGAACTTTGCTTATCTGAGCTCAGGTACATGGTCGCTCATGGGCATCGAAGTGAAACATCCTGTAGTGAACGAAAAGACAGCCGAATACAATATAACCAACGAAGGAGGGGTGGATGGTACAATCCGACTATTGAAGAATATCACAGGCATGTGGATAGTAGAGCAGTGCCTTAAGTGTTGGAAGAAAGAGGGAGTTGAATATTCTTATCCGGATATGGTTAAGATGGCTTCTGAGGCTGAGGCTTTCAAGGGCTTTATCAATCCGGATGATGCATTGTTTGTCAATCCGGCAGATATGCCCGAAGCGATTAATGAATACTGCAAACGTACCGGACAGGCAACACCGAAGAATCATGCAGCATATATAAGAATGATATTTGAAAGCCTTGCTATGAAGTATCGCGAGACACTCGATTTATTTAAGGTGTTGGCAGAAAATCCAATCGAGAAACTTCATGTCATCGGTGGAGGAGCCAGAAATGCGTTGCTGAATCAGTTTACTTCAAATGCAATAGGTCTTCCTGTGATAGCTGGCCCTGCAGAAGCTTCTTCAATAGGTAATATAATGCTTCAGGCCAAGACCGTAGGAGTTGTGAACTCGCTTCAAGAGATGAGAAATGTAATCTCTGCAAACGTAGAGCTTTCTACCTATTCTCCAATGAATAGTGAACAGTGGGGC
>DYCT01000118.1 GCA_019417975.1 Bacteroides sp. | reverse complement strand
ACATGAACATTGAAAATTTTGAAACGTATCTTCATCAAGGGAATATGGCGGAGAACACAATTGCAGCTTATCTCTATGCCGTAAAAGAGTATTATTCCTGGCACAAAGAATTGAACAAGCGCAATTTGCTTGTGTATAAAACCTATCTCATTGAGAAATTCAAGCCTAAGACAGTGAATCTTCGTATTCAGGCAATGAACAAGTATCTTGATAGCATGGGAAAATCTCGTTTGAGATTAAAATCCGTCAAAGTGCAGCAGCGGAGTTACTTGGAAAATGTAATCAGTAATGCCGACTACGCTTTTCTAAAAAACAAACTAAAAAAGGAGGAAAACCAAGAATGGTATTTCGTAGTTCGTTTCCTCGCAGCAACAGGAGCAAGAGTCAGTGAACTAATCCAAATGAAGGCTGAACACGTGCAGATGGGTTATTTTGACATCTACACCAAAGGTGGCAAAATACGTCGTATTTACATTCCGAAGTCCTTGCGCAAGGAAGCCACAGAATGGCTTAGCAAAGTCAATCGTACCACCGGCTATCTTTTTCTCAATCGCTTTGGTGAGCGTATCACTACAAGAGGGATTGCGCAACAGTTGAAAAACTACGCAGCCAAATACGGATTGAATGAGAAAGTGGTTTACCCCCATTCATTCCGTCATCGCTTTGCTAAAAATTTCTTGGAGAAGTTCAACGATATTTCTCTACTTGCTGACCTGATGGGACATGAAAGTATTGAAACAACTCGTATTTATTTGAGGCGTAGCAGTGCCGAACAACAAGAGATTGTTGATAAGGTCATAACATGGTGATGTATTTGGAAGGTTGGTCAATCCATCCTTCCAATTCCTTAAAAGAACTTCATATAGATTATCAATCCTCCCAATGTCAAACAGAAATACGCATATAATATCCAGAATCCGACAACGGCACATTTGGCTATTTTGCCATTAAGAGAAAACGAAGTTTCAGATTTCACACATTTATGGACTTCTTTCCAGTGATTCGTATGAAGTGTCTTCAATTCTGTTATCTGCTTCTCAAATAAAGATTTTTCTTCTTCAATCAATTTATTGCGATATTCTGTAAGAATAGACTTGTCTTCATCGCTAAGTTTGACATTTACAACAGTATTCTCTGCCTGAATAATTGCACGGCTAATAGTATCAGGGATATTGTCGGATGTTTTCACTGCAGCATTAAGAACCTGTGCTGATTCTTCAAAAGTTAACACTGAAGCATCTACAAATGCTTTTATCTGTTTCAATTCTTGGATAACATCTTTGATGTCCTTAATCTGATTCGTGAGATTTACAAGCTCGGTTTCAAAATCAACACGATTTTCAATTTTGCTAATGTTATCATCACTATCTATGCTCTTGCTATCCTGCACAGGCAAAGAAGATTGGTCATATTTACTTTTACGCATGGTTATATGTGATTATAAATGAAATACTATCTACCCCTGCTACGTTTAATCGGTTTGCAGAGCCATTTTGCCATTTTTGCACAACGAACAGCCCAGTTACGCTCATCATCGTCCTTATCTTTACCCCATCCGCTACCGGGACTGCCACCACCTCCGCTTGAAGCCGCCATAGAAGTGGCTGCATCCAAATATCCGGCAAATAGTAAGGCGGCAACTTTGAATAAATTGGTCTGTTTGACTTCTTCATCAAGGCTTCCAAACTCTTCGTCAAAGACAGACTTAACCATATCTGGTATATCAACCTCGAGTTGTTCTCCATCCACTGTTATGGAATAGTGGTAAATAGAAGGCTTTGATTGTGGCATCACCTCTTTATTATTATGCGCCATCGTTTGAGTACATACTTCCTTTGACTGAATTGCAGTTTGTTTATCAGAAGCATGTAATCCCACCCAAGTCGCTTCAATTTTTGATGGCATCAATTTTCGACTTTTACCCAATATCGAGGATTTATAAATAGAGTTCCCTTTTCGTATAGCGTACCCTTTGACCACTTCCTTATCGTCCTTTATCAACTTAATATCGTACCCCTTAGCGTTTAACATTTGGCTATAAGTTTCCCAATCAAATTCTGGCATAGCTTTCAATATTGCGATGCAGTCTTCACTGATTTGCTGAATATTCTCATCACGACGTTGCACGGATTGCACCCAGCCACGTCTCTCATTGATGATGTTGGCAGCATGAACGGCACGTTCACCAATATAATGCGCATCGTTTGTCTTGCCCATATTGTCTATGCGGTTAGCTACAATATGCAAGTGAGGGATGCCACTTTTGCTGTCGGTGTGTAACGAAACAACATACTGGCTATTTTTGATATTGGTCGGTTTAAGATGACTATCTGGTTTGCCACATCTTCGGTCAATGCCGTCAAGTACTGCAATAAACTCATCCGCCAAATTCTGCCAATCCGTCATTGTCCATCCTGCCGACTCTTCTTTGGCTGGAGATATTTCAAAGCGCAGTGCGTTCAGCTTTATGGGCTTCGGATTATATCTGTCTTTCATACATTGATGCTGGTGTTGCATCATCCGTGACCACATAGCCAAAGGTTCTATATTTTCTGGCAAGTCATGCACCTTAACGAGCTGGGCTTTATCTTTTTCCATAGAATACTCAATGGCTCTTGCTCCATGAGAAATTGCCTTTCCTTGTGCTATCATAATTTCAAATTTGATTTATACTGTCTCGTATTTGTCCCCATCGGACAATAAGCCTATTTACTGCCTCTATCCAAGCACGCATATAATTCTCATCTCGGAAATATCGTTTTTTAATCTCATCAGGTTTACCTTTGAGTACATTCTGAATGCGGATAAGGTCGGCTCGTGCATCCGATAAAGAGTTCAATCCTTGTACTTCCTCGTCTGAAAGTCGTTTGTTTGGATGGTGATTTTGCAATAATTTTCGTCCGTAGTTACTAAGTGTCAGTCCACATTCGGCAGCTTTTTCTACTATCATTTCATACTCATTTTCAGTCAGACGAATGTCTATATGACGAGTACGAACACCCTGTTTTCCATTGTTTTGTTGTATATCCATAAGCGTTTATAACTGGAATTTATTAATAAAATGTTCTATCCATTGCGAGCCTGCGAGTAATGCAAGAAGCCTCCAAGACGACAAATGAGTGAAACCATTTTGTCGGACGGTGGTACTTCTTGCATAGAATACCCATTAAAAATGGGGCATTACATACCTTAATGCAAGCATTGTCTTTGTCCGAACTATGCCATTTGTCTGTCAACTTTAAGAGTGGCTATTGTCACCTATATCCATTTGGATAATCAATAGTTTTACTTTCCCCTTAGTTTGGCTTCTCCATAAACACATCACTAACCGGAATCCACCAGTTCCAAATGCAAGCAGTCAATCAAAGTTTGTAGGTTTGGATTTCGCTTTATCATCTTTTGAAGTATCATCGCAGGTGTTTCAGTCATCAATAAGAAATCCGCAATATCAAGTCCGTTCTTGCGCTGTTCGTCTGTGGCGCATTGTTCCAAACTATCACTCAATACAACTTTAGAACATACGGAAGTGAGTAAAGCCATCTTGGTTTGCCAAACCTCTCTTGCACCCAAATCCGGGCATAGCATAACCGACCGACCTTTCAATACACTTACCACGTCAGACTTGAAGCATCCATGCATTCCACCTGTTGCCAACCATATAAATTCCGGCATATAATGGGTAGCTATCAAAGCGGATTTTTCGCTTTCCACAATAGCAACAGGCTTGGTCGGATTCTCAGATAACAGATGTTCGCCAAACAAACATTGCTTCAAATTGTAGTTTGGGAGATTCAGTTCTGTATGTACCCAACTAACATAACTTCTTGGCTCTTTTGTCCGATGTCCTGTTTCTGCATCATACAACATTATCTTCCCTGTTCGTACATTACCTTGCCAATCAATTTGCCAATAGACAGTAGAACCGCCCCACTTCTTTGATGTGCCAACATGATATAGTTGGAATATCCGAGAAGTCTCATCTTTACCCAACATCCCAGACAGGTAGATGTACAATGGATTCATACCATAGTTAGTAAGAGTAAGTTTCATTAGTTCATTGTCAACAAAAGAGGTTGGAGGCAGTAAATTTGGCTTAGGCTTATCGGCTTCAATGAAGTTATCCTTGTTGTAATCCACTACCATTGGGTTATCATGAAAATAATCCGATGGAGTGTAATGGTATTGGCAAGATTGCTCATGGTCACATCTGCCTACATAATCAGGAAAAGTTATTTCTCCTTGGCTATCTATGTACTTGACAAAACATTGTTTCTTTCCACACTTCGGGCATGAAAGTTTTGACCCACGCTTATATTTTTGAAGAGAAAATCTATATTCAGCCATACTTCTTCATTTTGTTATTGCAGTCCGTGCAGTTTGCACTTATTGCAGTTTTGCAGAAATCCTATGTCAGCGCAAAGTGCAAACTGCAACAACTGCAAACTGCAAAAGGTGTCGTTTATTGCAGCTTCTCATATTCACCTCGCTTTACTTTCTTGATAACCTTATTCGTAGCAAGGCTAACCAAAGAATACATTACCGACCTTTCCGACAACCCTACTTCTTTTCCGGCTTGAATGGCATCGGCAGTAGTGAAAGTTGCGGAAAGGCAATCAAGCAATTCTCTTTTTTGCGGTTCAACGCTCTCTCGCAACATATATTTCTGAATGTTGGTATAACAGTTCTCAAAGTATTCACTCAATGCAATAGCAGATTTGGTTGAGTCAATATCCACAAAATCCTTGTGTTCTTCACCGCAAGCCCAACGAAGGATTTGCAAGACTAAAGCTAAACGAGCCGTAATCATGGGAGCTTTAATCACTCTGCTATCCACCAATCCATCATCTTGGATTTGATTAACAGCCCGAACTGCATTATTGCGCCAGTTTGTAAAATAGGCTTTGGCTTCCGAAGAAAATTCCAATACATTATGTATGGCTCTGTCATCTTCATTCTCTATAAATGGCAAACTAATTACCTTATTTATAATAGAATCCCACATTGATGAGTATTTACCAAAAGTTGATACGGAAGATTCTTCATCCAGCCCCCAATCTGAAATTTCCTGAGACGATGGATAAACAAAAATTATTCTGTCTATCAGCCCATTGTCTTTATATCCTTTCTCTATCAGTTCGTGCATACGTGTCGTTTGCATCGTGCCGACAATATTTATAAAAGGATGCTCTATATGAATAGGTACAGGGATGCTACATCTTGAAATATCCAATGGTTTTCCGCTAAAGGCTGTCAATAGCTGCTCAATGAGTTGTCCTTTGCTATATTGATTCACGGCATTAAACATTCCCATAATTTCATCCACATATACCACGACACCTCGCTGATTGTCATCCAACGCACGCATTAAAGCTTCCGGTGTAAAATCGGATATGATGGTTCTTCGTAAAATTGGTTTGTCCGGCAATGAAGAGGACTTGTCTTTTTTAGCCTTATTGTTTTCAACCAAGCTATTATAATGCTCCATATCCAATTTAAATTGTTTGATGATTTTGGCATCATGCTTTCGGATAGGACGGAATGCAAAATCCAAAGGTGGGGTTTTGCCCATTCCGGGACGACCTACCAATATCATATAAAGGGCAGGATTACTAATCCATCCACCACGAATACGAATATTGACAGCGTTGCCGATAGCGGTTGACACTGCCACCAAAAGAGAAGCCATCATATATTCTATGGAATAATTCTCTTGTCGGGATAGAGCCAATATCATATCTTGAATTTTGGCAGGAAAAGCATCCAAAGGAATCTTGTTTTCAAAGATCCCTTCAAATTCCATTCTGAGCGCATTGCATAAATTGGTTGAATCCATTAGAATTTGGTATTTCTTTTTGACTTTATGAATTGGGCGGCTTCATCTTCCAAGTTTTTATCAGATTTGATTTTGCCGGCATGGAGCCATTCGTCAATTTCCGATTTTAGAAACATGATACGCTTCCCTCTTTTGTGGAATGGGATTAGATGACAACTCGTCCAACCATATACAGTTTGCTCTGCTGGGTGACTGGGAATATAATCACACAATTCCTTAAGGTTCATCCATTGTTCGGTTGGAACGCTTTGATTCTGATTGTTTAATCCATCTATTTTAGAATCCAGCTCATTCAATTTATCCATCAACCACGACATTGCTTTGGGTAAATCTTCAAATGTAATGTTCTTCTCACTCATATTGCTACTTGTTTTTTGATTTTTCGGCAAAATAACAGCGATTACGCATACTGATTTCATAGTGTAATACATCACATAAATAAGCAGTAACGAAACATAATCATCATAAGGATTACCCATTGATTATCAACATGAATAGTGGAGAATATCAGTAGTAGATTTTTATGATAATGTCTTCAATCATAAAGGGATCAGAAGATGGTCAGAAGAAAAGACCATAGATAAAAACAAAAAGCCACCCACGCAGATTTTACGCAGATGGCTATACTTACAAAGTATAATAATGGTTATTTTGTTTGAGATAAATCCAATTTAATGGTTTCCGTAGCTTTCTCTTTCTTTTCATCAACAACCTTTGCATACAC
>DYCT01000117.1:355-6574 GCA_019417975.1 Bacteroides sp. | reverse complement strand
TTTAGGTAATAACAAAGCCCCAGCTTGTGAAAGTCGGGGCTTTGTGCGTAAAAAAAGGAGGTGCGCATTTTGACACACCCCCATTTGCTTTTATGACGGCAAAGGACTCATTCGGCCGATTCTAACAGGAATTTTACAATCCAATGGCAATCGTACTGATTTATCACTCTGATTTATCATCAAACTTTAATACTCGCCCCAAGAAGTAATCTGTAAATCATCTATATCCAAAGAGCAAAATGCCTGAATAAAAGCGTTAGCTAATCTGGCATTTGTTATCAATGGAATATTTAAATCAATAGCTGTCCGACGTATCCTGTATCCATTGTTCAGCTCAGACGGAGTCAAATCTTTAGGAATATTAATCACCAAATCGACTGTTTTCTTATGCAATAAATCCAATGCTTGAGGGCTATGAGGCTCATCCGGCCAATATACCCTCGTATTGTTCACTCCGTTTTCTGCCAAGAATACAGAAGTACCGGCTGTAGCATACAATCTGTATCCTCTTTGCTGCAATGTACGAGCCGCATCGAGTAAAGTTGTTTTTTGCTTAACTCCCCCTGTACTCAGAAGGACACCTTTTTGCGGTATACGATACCCCACCGAAAGCATCGCTTTAAGTAAAGCACACGAAACATCTTCACCTAAACAACCCACTTCGCCTGTCGATACCATATCAACTCCCAAAACAGGGTCTGCATTTTGCAGACGATTGAACGAGAATTGGCTGGCTTTGATGCCTACATAGTCGATGTCGAACAAGCTCTTGTCGGGTTTCTTCACTTCCAATCCCAACATCACGCGCGTAGCCAACTCGATGAAATTTACTTTCAGCACTTTACTGACAAAAGGGAATGAACGAGAAGCACGCAGATTGCATTCGATTACCTTGATATCGTTGTCGCGAGCCAAGAATTGGATGTTGAAAGGACCAGAGATAGAGAGTTCTCTTGCAATCTGTCTACTGATACGCTTTATCCGTCGTATCGTTTCCACATAGAGTTTCTGTGGCGGAAACAAAATCGTAGCATCACCGGAATGTACACCGGCATATTCCACATGTTCACTGATAGCATAAGCCACTATCTCTCCACGGCAAGCCACAGCATCCATCTCCACCTCCTTAGCTTCTTCGATAAATTGACTCACCACAACAGGATGTTTTTTAGACACATGAGCGGCTAATGTCAAGAAACGCTCCAATTCTTCTTCGTTGGAACATACATTCATCGCAGCTCCACTAAGCACATAAGACGGACGTACCAATACCGGGAATCCTACCTGCCGAACGAAATCCTGAATATCCTCCAGCGAAGTCAATGCCCTCCATTGGGGTTGGTCTACCCCAATACTATCCAACATAGCCGAAAACTTATCGCGGTCTTCAGCCCGATCAATGCTGGCTGCACTGGTCCCCAAAATCCTTACCCCCTGACTATCGAGCCGAAGCGCCAAGTTATTAGGTATCTGTCCACCGGTAGACACAATGACACCATCGGGCTGTTCCAGCTCTAAGATATCCATCACTCGCTCGAACGTCAGTTCGTCGAAATAAAGACGGTCGCAAATATCATAATCCGTTGAAACGGTTTCAGGGTTATAGTTAATCATCACACTTCGATAACCCTCTTTGCGAATTGTCTGGAGTGCCTGTACACCACACCAGTCAAACTCTACTGAAGAGCCAATGCGATAAGCACCTGAACCAAGAACCACAATACCCGGCAAGGCTTTGTCGGCCGACATATCGTTTTCCGTACCGTTGTATGTCAGATAAAGATAATTGGTCTGAGCCGGATATTCACCAGCCAAGGTATCTATCTGCTTAACAACCGGCAAAATGCCATATTTCTTTCTCAAAACGCGGACAGTCAACAAGGCAGCTTCACTACCCTGTAAATCCTCCAGCCCGATAGCCCTCGCTATCTGAAAATCTGAGAAGCCCAAACATTTTGCTTTCCGTAACAAATCGGGTGGCAATGTTTCCATTGTATAGTTTTCCAATGCGCATGAAGTATCAACGATATGCTGTAATTTATAAAGAAACCAACGGTCGATACGAGTATCTGCATAAATCCGCTCTATATCATATCCGGCCTGCAACGCTTTACTGATGACAAACACCCGTCTGTCAGTAGGCTCACGCAACGCCTTGTCTACATCTGCGATATCCAACTCCTTGTTCTGTACGAAACCGTGCATCCCTTGTCCTATCATGCGCAACCCCTTTTGAAATGCCTCTTCAAAAGTCCGCCCTATGGCCATCACCTCGCCTACCGATTTCATGCTGCTACCCAATTCACGGCTCACTCCATGAAACTTACCTAAATCCCATCGCGGCATCTTACATACCACATAGTCCAAAGCCGGCTCAAAGAAAGCCGGTGTCGATTTTGTCACAGAGTTCTGCAATTCAAACAATCCATATCCCAATCCAAGCTTAGCTGCGACAAAAGCCAACGGATATCCGGTAGCCTTGGAAGCTAAAGCCGATGAACGGCTCAAACGAGCGTTTACCTCAATCACCCGATAGTCTTCACTCTCGGGGTCTAACGCATACTGTACGTTGCATTCACCCACAATACCTATGTGACGAATGATACGGATGGCAAGCGAACGGAGTTTATGAAACTCCCGATTGGTCAACGTCTGCGAAGGAGCCACCACAATGCTCTCACCGGTATGAATACCCAAAGGGTCAAAATTCTCCATGTTACATACAGTAATACAGTTGTCATATCGGTCGCGCACCACTTCATATTCAATTTCTTTCCAGCCTCGCAGACTCTTCTCAACCAAAACCTGAGAAGAAAAAGCGAAAGCTTTCTCTGCCAATGTCTGCAACTCGCTTTCATTGTCGCAGAAGCCACTGCCTAATCCACCCAATGCATAAGCAGCTCGCAGGATAACCGGATAACCCAATGCTTCAGCCGCCCGTTTAGCTTCTTCCACTGTATCTGCAGCATGACTCCGAATGGTCTTAACGTCAATTTCATCCAATTTATGTACGAACAGTTCCCTGTCTTCCGTATCCATAATGGCTTGCACCGGAGTACCCAAAACCTGTACAGCAAATTTTTCAAAGATACCTTTCTTATAGAGCTCAACTCCACAGTTTAAAGCCGTCTGTCCACCAAACGAGAGTAAAATACCATCGGGACGTTCTTTTTCAATGACCTTTTCCACAAAAAAAGGAGTGACCGGCAAGAAATAAATCTGATTGGCCACTCCTTCGGAAGTCTGTACGGTAGCGATATTGGGATTAATCAACACCGTATAAATGCCTTCTTCACGCAATGCTTTCAACGCTTGCGAACCTGAATAATCGAACTCACCGGCTTCACCTATTTTCAAAGCTCCAGATCCTAAGAGCAGTACTTTCTGCAATTTATATTTCTCCATATCTACAAAAGCTTCACAAATTTATCAAACAAAAATTCTGTATCAAGCGGACCAGAAGCTGCCTCCGGATGAAACTGCACAGAAAACCAAGGCTTAGATAGATGCCGAATGCCTTCATTCGACCCATCGTTCATGTTTTCAAACCAAGGTTGCCAATCTGCCCCTAAGGTTTGTTCATCCACAGCAAAACCATGATTCTGAGAAGTAATGAAACAACGGTTGGTTCCCAACATACGTACCGGTTGGTTATGACTACGATGTCCGTATTTCAACTTGTAGATATGCGCTCCTCCGGCCTTTGCCAACAGCTGATTGCCTAAGCAAATACCGAAAATCGGTTTACTATTCCGGTTCATGGCTTGGCGTATATGTTCTACAGCCACTTCACATTGATTCGGGTCGCCAGGCCCATTGCTCAACAAAAGGCCATCATAGTCAAGCCCAGTGAAATCATAATCCCAAGGGACACGAACCACAGACACATTTCGCTGAAGCAGACAGCGCAAAATGTTCAACTTCACTCCACAATCCAACAATACCACTCGCTTGGAAGCCCCCTCCTGATAACGGATAACGTCATGGCAAGAAGTCTGCGACACATAGTTCACAGATTCGTAATCGCCTGTAAAAGTTGGTACCGACTCCTCATCATCAAACACAATCTTGCCTCTCATCACTCCCGATTCACGAAGCACCTTCGTCAGATGCCGAGTATCAATACCGGTAATACCTGGAATTTTTTCTCGCTTCAACCATTCGCCCAGACTTTCACCGGCATTCCAATGTGAATATCTTTCAGAATAGTCGCTTACAATCAACGCAGAAGCATGAATCCGCTCACTTTCCGTAAACAGAGGAAGACCTATATCGGACATCTTCAAGGGAGGGGCTCCATAATTGCCTACCAATGGATAAGTCAGCACCATCAGCTGTCCGGCATAAGAAGGATCCGTCAAGCTTTCCGGATAGCCAGTCATAGCTGTATTGAAAACCACTTCACCCTCTACCGACCCTTCATAACCAAATGATTGACCTTGAAAGCGAAAACCGTTTTCCAAGATTAATGTTACATTTTTCATCTGCTCTCCTATATATATATTAGTCATTAAAACTGATAAAATCTTTCGATATAGTCAATAAAAGCACGATTCAACAACCGCAATCCTCCCTTCGTAGGATATTCTCCACTGAAATACCAATCCCCCGTATGATGAGGACAGGATTTATGTAACCCTTCCAAAGGCTGATAAACAATCTTTACATTGGCACGAATACTTTCAGGAGTCAACATAACAGCAATCTTATCCGCAACTTCTTCATCGGTAAAAGGAGCATATATTTCTTGAATATAATTGGTATGAAGAGGTTGCGCACCCTCATTGTCAGCCTTCACTTTCTTATAAACTCGTTCAATCACATCCTTCATTCCTCGTTCCATCAGCAGAGCAATAGCAGCCTTGAAAGCGATAAACTGTTCCATGCTTGACATATCAATGCCGTAATAATCGGGATAACGCACCTGCGGAGAAGAAGAAACAATGACAATCTGTTTTGGATTCAGACGATCCAGAATACGCATAATGCTTTGAGACAAGGTAGTGCCACGCACAATACTATCATCAATGATAACCAAATTGTCTACAAACGGCTGCAAGCTACCATAGGTCACATCATAGACATGAGCCGCCAAATCATTGCGACTATTCCCTTCGGCTATAAAAGTCCTTAGCTTGATATCTTTGATAGCCACCTTTTCACTGCGGATGCGCATAGACAGAATCCGCTCCAATTCTTCCGGCACGATTGTTTGTCCCAAAGCCTTGATTCGTTCCATCTTCAAATGGTTCAAATATGTATCCAAGCCTTGTAGCATTCCATAAAAAGCGACTTCAGCCGTATTAGGAATATAAGAAAAGACAGTATGCTCGATATCGTAATCCACCGCCTTTAAGATAGGCTGCACCAACCGTTCACCCAGTTGCTTCCGTTCCCTATAAATGTCCTGATCACTGCCACGGCTGAAATAAATCCGCTCAAAAGAGCAAGCGTGTGTCCCTTGACTCCTATTAATAGAGACCAACCGAGATTTACCATTCTGACTAAGTAATAAAGCTTCACCGGGTTTCAACTCATGGATTTCTTCGATTGGTACATGCAAGGCTGTCTGGATAACAGGACGCTCAGATGCCAGAATCATTACCTCATCATCTTTATACCAAAAAGCAGTACGGATGCCCCATGGGTCGCGTACTGCAAAACTTTCACCACTACCGGTCATACCACAAATCACATATCCTCCCTCCCAAGAAGTACTTGGTTTCTTCAAAACCGAAACTAAGTCCATCCGTTGTTCAATGGCTCGTGTTAAATCCATCCCAACCAAGCCTTCTGCCTTACATTGCCGATAAAGATGCTCCACTTCCTTATCTAATTGGCATCCTAATTGTTCCAATAAAAGATAAGTATCAGCATATCGGCGTGGATGCTGCCCTGCATCGGCAATCTGAGCAAAAATCTCATCAACATTCGTCAAATTGAAATTACCGCAAAGGAGCAAATTCCGACTCCTCCAATTGCTACGACGTAAAAAGGGATGAATATAAGACAACCCACTCCGTCCTGTGGTAGAATAGCGCAGATGCCCCATATACAACTCTCCAGCGAAAGGCACTTGTTCTTGAGCAAAGTTTCCATCTGCCAACTGTTCACTATCAAACCCCTCTGTGTGTTGGTGAACCCGTTGAAAGATTTCTGTAATGGCATCCGTTCCTAAAGCCCGCTCTCGAAAAATAAACTCTTCTCCCGGTTTAGCAT
>DYCT01000117.1:0-311 GCA_019417975.1 Bacteroides sp. | reverse complement strand
AATCCGGCTCCTTCCTGTCCCCGATTATGCTGTTTCTCCATCAACAGATATAAGATATTCAACCCCCACTTCCAGGTTCCATACTTTTTCTGATAATATTCCAACGGTTTCAGCAATCGCACCATTGCCACACCGCACTCATGTTTTAGCGGTTCCATTCTTTGATCGTCTATTTTTCCGCAAAAATAAAAAGCTACCCAATAAAGCGCTGCTACTTCACTCTATTTTTGATAATCAAAAACATCCATCCTTTTAATCTAAACGATTTTAGTACTAATCCGCTTATACATTAAAATCAGATGAGATATATT
>DYCT01000116.1 GCA_019417975.1 Bacteroides sp. | reverse complement strand
ATATAATAAAATACATATCTTTGCATATGTAATCGATGACAAAATATCAATAACCCTTTTAAATATAATATTATGAATATCGAACGCATTATGACCTCTCTTGAGGCAAAACATCCTGGTGAATCAGAATACCTCCAGGCTGTGAAAGAAGTTCTCATGTCTATCGAAGAGATCTATAACGAACATCCTGAGTTTGAAAAAGCAAAAATTATAGAACGCCTTGTTGAGCCAGACCGTATCTTTACATTCCGTGTTACATGGATAGATGATAACGGTGAAGTTCAGACCAACATTGGTTATCGCGTTCAATTCAACAACGCTATTGGCCCGTACAAAGGCGGTATCCGTTTCCACGCATCAGTTACATTGTCTATCCTGAAGTTCTTGGGCTTCGAACAGACATTCAAAAACGCATTGACTACTCTCCCGATGGGTGGTGGCAAGGGCGGTTCAGACTTTTCTCCACGCGGTAAGAGCGATGCTGAAATCATGCGTTTCTGTCAGGCATTCATGCTCGAATTGTGGCGTCACTTAGGTCCGGATATGGACGTACCTGCAGGTGATATAGGTGTAGGTGGCCGCGAAGTTGGTTACATGTTCGGTATGTTTAAGAAACTTACTCGCGAACATACAGGTACATTTACCGGTAAAGGTCTTGAATTCGGTGGTTCACTGATTCGTCCTGAAGCTACAGGTTTCGGCGCTTGCTATTTCGTACAGTCTATGTTGAAAGACAAAGGCACAAGCTTCGAAGGCAAGACAGTAGCTATCTCTGGTTTCGGTAACGTTGCTTGGGGTGCTGCTACAAAAGCTACAGAATTGGGTGCTAAGGTTGTGACTATCTCTGGTCCTGACGGTTATATCTACGACCCACAAGGTATCAGCGGTGAAAAAATCGATTATATGTTGGAACTCCGCTCTTCTGGTAACGATATCGTTGCTCCTTATGCAGAAAAATTCCCTGGCTCAACATTCTTCCCAGGCAAGAAACCTTGGGAACAGAAAGTAGACATCGCTATGCCTTGTGCTACTCAAAACGAGTTGGCTGGTGAAGATGCTAAGAAATTGGTTGAAAACGGTGTATTCTGTGTAGGTGAAGTTTCTAACATGGGTTGCCGTCCTGAAGCTATTGATACATTCATTAACGCACGCATTATGTACGGACCGGGTAAGGCCGTTAATGCTGGTGGTGTTGCTACTTCTGGTTTGGAAATGACTCAGAACGCTATGCACATCTCTTGGACAGCTGAAGAAGTTGACAAGCACTTGCATCAGATTATGAGCGACATCCACGAACAGTGCGTGAAATATGGTACAGAGAAAGATGGTTACATCAACTACATGAAGGGTGCAAACATCGCCGGATTCATGAAAGTTGCCCACGCTATGATGGGACAAGGTATCATCTAAACTTCAACAATGTATTGTTTAGTATTAAATAAATAGTTGAATTCTCGTTTAGTTGTATTTGTATTTTGTGTAAGCGTTATCCCTCTTGTGAAAAAGGGGCAACGCTAATTTTTTATATAAAACAGCACAAACAACTGCTTCAACCTGCCCGCTATCATATCCGACTATCCAGGTTTCATCTGGATTAAACACATCAAATATCGCTACAAAAATTAAGCAACGATATCAAGTCATTACCAAAAGAACCTTACAAAATAATACTTTTTTAGGGCAAAAAGTGAAAGAATTAACAGGTTAACTCTTTCACTTATAAACTTTCGAAAGAAAAACAAACAACACTAATGTTATTGTTATTTCGAATATTTAATATATATTTGAAAAAAGAAGCCAAAGTTACTAACAAATCAAACATAATGCTTATGAAACCCCTAATTAACACAACGCCTATTCGTCGCGGTGCGATGAAGGCGAGAAGCAACGTAATGATGAGAGTGATAATGACGCTGATGATGATTGTCATCGGATTGCCCGTGTCGGCAGGTTTCCTAACTCCTAAATTTGAGGTCTCGATTTATTACACCAAGAGTGGTCAAGCGTATGCAAAACTTCTCACTCGCAGAGATGTGCCTTCCGGCCCTCTGGCTGTGCCAGAGAGTGTCAGCGAAAAACAGGATAATAAGGTTATCACATACCCTGTGTATGCCGTAATTGCAACCTATGGACAAATGACAAGCTTAACAATTCCTGCTTCTGTTAAAGAGGCCGTGGTAAACGCAGGACACCTGAAGAGTGTAATATTTGAAGGCGATGATACAAAGGTGGCTTGTCTTGTGGGAGAAACAATAGAGGAAGTAAGACTGCCTGCCAACTTGACTGATTTTGAAGAATTTGAACTCTTAGACAACTTTAATAGTTATAAAACGAGTTTTAAAGGTTGTAAAAATCTAAAAAAAATAACACTCCCAAAGAAGCTTGAAACAATAAGAGAAGCAATGTTTAGCGGTTGTACTAGCCTGACAAGTATTGAGCTACCTGAGACATTGACCAAGATAAAGCAGTATGCATTTAGTAATTCAGGATTAACATCGCTTACAATTCCAGAAAGTATAACTTCTATTCCTAATGGAATGTGTAAAGACTGTAAAAACTTGGAGTCTGTAACTTTCCCTCATGCATTGGATAGTATAGGCTATTATGCATTCAGAAACTGTACTAAATTGCGATTGGCAGAAGGTAATCCTTTCCCCGAAACTTTAACTTTTTTAGATAAAGAGGCCTTTTATGGTTGCCCTTCGCTTTCAGAGAATCTGATAGTACCTGGCACGCTAAAGGATTTTTATATGATTAGCTTTGCTGGTTGCAAATTCAATAGTGTAACGATAGAAGAGGGAGTGGAAAACTTAATCATGGTTGGAATGGACGCAAAGAGCGTAAGTTGTCCTAAGAGCCTTAAGACGGTTCAAGGCAAATTTATGAATAGCGACGCGCTCGAAACTTTTAGATTTCATCCAGACAGCCAGATTGAAGAGTTGCCTGTTGAAGGTTTCTTATGGTGCAGAAATCTAAAGAACATAACTTTGCCTAAAATTAAGAGAATTGTGGGTCGTACATTTTGGGAATGTGAGAGTTTAGAGGAAATAACTTTGCCTGAGACTATTACCGAGATAGGCGAATATACTTTCAACAAGTGTAAGGCATTAAGAGTTTGTAATATGCCTACTACTATAACGAAGTTGGGCAGAAATGCGTTTAGCGATTGCAGCAACCTCTCGAGCGATATCAACTTGCCGCAGCTGGAAGAGATAGGAATGGAGGCTTTTTTACGTTGCGGAAGTCTGAAGAATGTATCCTTAGGTGGAAGTTTTAAGAATATAGGCAGCAAGACTTTCTACTGCAGTGGTCTTGAGAACATCACTCTGCCAGAGGGCGTGGAGACCATTGGCGAAGCAGCATTCGAATACTGCAGCGGACTAAAGGAAATGAAGCTGCCCAAAACATTGAAAAGTATAGGTAAAGATGCCTTTCACCAGTGTAAAAATCTTAAAACGGTTGTCATGCCCGATAATCTTGAAAGTATAGAGCCGTATGCTTTCGCATATTGTGCAATGCTAGAGAATTATAATTTGCCATCAACTCTCACGTCTGTTGGCGATGGTGCTTTCAAATATAGTGGAGTGAAAGAAGTGGTATTTACAAACGATATACCCAAAATGGGATCTTCTATTTTCGAATATTGCTCTTCTTTGACCAAGGTGGTGTATCCATCTACATTTGTTACCATTCCTAATAATATGTTCAATAATTGTATGGCATTGACAGACGTAACATGGCCAAAGACATTAAACAAGATAAGTTCAAATGCGTTTGCTTATGTTCCATTGGCATCAATAGAGTTGCCTGAAACCGTAACTGAAATTGATGTGAATGCATTTTATGCAAATTCGGCTCTCACCCGATTCGTATTCCCGAAGAATGTGAAGATAGTGAAACAAGCACTGGCACGTTGCAGCAACCTTACAGAAGTAATTCTGCCTTCAGCTGCGACAGAAATATCTAATAATGCATTTTATAGTACAGGCATTAAGGAGATTATCGTCCCCGAGGGTGTGACTACGATAAATAGTTATGCTTTTAATAGTTGCCCAAACCTTGAGCTTATTGTTCTGCCGTCGACGCTGACTAATCTTAATGGTTCGGAGATATTTGCCAAATCGCCAAATATCAAGCATATACTGAGCTATGCTGTTAAGGCTCCTGTTTTTGAGAAGGACTATAATATGTTTGAAAAAAATGTATATGATGATGCCAAACTCTACACACCACAGGATGCTACTGGCTATGAAAGTTCATGTTGGAGTAGATTTAATCGAATCGAAGCACCAGGCGTTGCAAACATGCAGAGACCAACATTCTCAACAACTTCTACCAATTTTACCGAACCTATAATGCTGACGCTGGCTAATCCAAATGCTACGGGCAAAGTATATTATAAGGTGGTACCGGAAGAAACCGAAGGCATTGATGTGGCTTATTCTCTCTACACCGAGCCTATAGAGATCAGCGCAAGCTGCAAGGTTTGGGCTTATGTTGTTGACGGATATAACGCAAGCGACTATGTATATTGTCTGTACACCTATGTGCCACCGATTGTGCACCATCTCGATGTGGTAGTGGCAGGTATTGAGGTTAACGATAAGAATGCCGCAGATGTACTTGGCGATGGCAAGGTGAGCTACGATAGCAAGGAACAGGTGCTGACGCTGAAGTGGGCTGACATTAATGTGGACGAAAAGACATACAGCGCAGCTATCCAGGCTGACGATGGCGATTTGACCATACGCGTTGAAGGTCACTGCACACTTACTGCTTCGTCTTATGGACTGTTAGTGGGTGCTTATCCGGGATTTGGTGGCAGAGGAGCCAACGTCACTATAGTGGGCGATGAGAACAGTATCCTTACCATCAATACTAACGATAAGTCTGGCGACGGCATATATAGCTACTTGGGCAATGTTACGATAGAGAATTGTACCGTGGTGGTCAATGCTGGATATACAGGCTTGTTTATGAAGTCGGGACCTGAGAATGGTATTCTTACCATGAAGGGCGAAAATGCTCTGCTCAACCTCACTGGTGGTCAGGATGCTATGGCGAACGTGCAGATGCTTGTACTCGACAAGATGCTCGGCATTATAGAACCTGATGGAGCTATATACAGATATGGCAGCATTTGGCTCGATGGCGAGCCTCAGAAGCATGTGGTAATAGCAGCCAAAAAGCTAACCGAGGACATAACGGTGCCGGATATGAGGGAGGATTATGAGACCGACTTTGAAACCGATTTGTTTGACAATGAGACCGGTGAACCGAAGAACTTGAATAATGTAGTGATAAACAATGTCTACTACAACCTTCCGCCTACTGATGGCTACGACCATGGAGAGGGATGTATCGTTGTATACAACACAATGAGCGAGGACGAAATGACGGGGCGCGGAGTTCCCACTGATGCTTCGGTTCCTGCCAACTTTGACAACTGGTATAATGGTATTGTGCTCGTTGTAAATGGCGGTGGCTCTATCGATATCAACTATCAGACAGAAGGCGATGTCCAGTTGGGTGTTAAGGTTGGTGAGGAGGATTGTCAATACTTCACTACCTACACGCAGGATGTGGCAAATATTCCTTATAATGTCAATTCGCCACAGTATGTATATATCTATGCAGCCGAGGATAATACCAATAATGGTGAAAGTGAAGATGCAGACAAGAAAGAGAGTGCCGCAAAGATTCGCAGCGTTTCGCCATATAATTGTCTGAAACTGTATGGCTTCAAAGTTACTCATTCCGACCAAACCGGCATCGAGAATATCAGCGAAGCTACCGACATCGACAATGCCGTGATATATAATATGCAAGGTATACGTGTAGCACGTCCTACTGCTCCAGGTGTATATATTGTTAATGGCAAGAAGATAATGGTGAAGTAAGCGTTAATTTATTTCTATATGGGAGCTCAAAGATAGCAAAGAGGGCTGATATTTCGCAAATGAAAATCAGCCCTCACCTTTTTCTCGTTCTAAAAAGTTGTACCAGACAGCCATAAATATAACAAACATAGAATATGAAAAACATAAAAAAAGTCCGAGGAAAAATCCCCGGACTTTTTTTATAAGGTAAAAGCTGTTTTTTTATTAAAGAGCGCCAACTTCTTTCAAAGCTGCATTTGTTTTATGAACAGCAGCTGCGCTGGCAGCAAATTTTGCTTTTTCGTCTTCTGTAAGCTCGAGTTCTACAATCTTCTCGATACCGTTCTTACCCAAAACTACAGGAACACCGATGCAAAGATCTGATTCGCCATACTCGCCTTCCAAGAATACAGAGCAAGGAATCATCTTATGCTGATTGTGAATAATTGACTCAACAACAGCTGCACCAGCAGCACCCGGAGCATACCAAGCAGAAGTACCCAACAGCTTAGTAAGAGTAGCACCACCTACCATTGTAGAAGCTACTACTTCGTTCAGTTTCTCTTCGCTCAACAATGTGCTTACAGGAATACCTTTGTAAGTAGCCAAACGAGCCAAAGGAATCATAGTAGTATCACCATGACCACCGATTACCATACCTTCTACTTCGTTTGCATTGCAACCCAAAGCCTGAGACAGGAAGTATTTGAAACGAGAGCTATCCAAAGCACCACCCATACCGATAACACGGTTCTTAGGCAGACCCAAAGATTTCA
>DYCT01000115.1 GCA_019417975.1 Bacteroides sp. | reverse complement strand
ATAATTATTACTTTTGTACCTAAATTGTATATACTATATGGATTCACTGTCTATTATTACATTTCCCATTGTTGCAGAGTTGGAGCAGTTTAAGGCGCTTTTTGATAAGTCGCTGGTAGGTTCCGATTTCTTGTTGAACGAGGTTTTAAATCATATCAAGCAGCGTGGTGGTAAGCGTATGAGGCCTATTTTGCTTTTGCTTTCCGCTAAACTTATGGGCAATATCACCGATTCTACTTATCATGCAGCAATTGCTTTGGAGTTGTTGCATACGGCTAGTTTGGTGCATGATGATGTGGTAGATGAGAGTGATGAGCGTAGGGGGCAGGCTTCGGTCAATGCGCTTTATAATAATAAGGTGTCGATTTTGGTCGGCGACTATTTGTTGGCTACTTGTTTGATGCACTCCAGCTATACCGGCAATCACCGTATTATAGAGACTGTTGCGCAATTGGGACGAGAGTTATCCGAAGGAGAAATTCTCCAGCTTTCCAATATCAGTAATGTTTCGTTCGATGAAAACGTCTATTTCGAGGTGATTCGGAAGAAGACAGCTTCTCTTTTTGCTGCTTGTACCGTTACAGGTGCCCTTTCAGCAGGAGCATCCGACAGTCAGATTGAAAAGATGCGTTTATTGGGCGACTACATCGGACTTTGTTTCCAAATAAAAGATGATATATTCGATTACGATTCCACAGCCCAGATAGGCAAGCCTACAGGCAATGATATGCGTGAGGGTAAGCTCACTTTACCGGCTTTGTATGTGTTGAATCATACCGATGATGCAAACGTGTTGGAGTGGGGTAGAAAAATTAAGAAGGGCACGGTGACATCTGCAGAAATCGATGCTTTTGTTGCGTATGTGAAGGTGCATGGGGGCATTGATTATGCTTATGCCAAGATGAACGAGTTTAAGGAGAAAGCGTTAAGCCTGCTTGCCGAATTCCATCCGGAAACTTCTCTCTATGCCGCTTTGGAGGCTTATCTTAACTATGTAGTAGCTCGTTCGAAATAAGAAGAACGTTTTATATAACCTAAGAGAAAAAGGAAGGGCCGTATCAAACTCTCTGTTGAGTAAATGATACGGCCCTTCCTTTTTCTCTTAGGGATAATCTGAACTTTTCGGATTGGTTAGAAGAACTTGGTTTCTTCGCCAACAAGTTCTGAAAGCAACAGATTAGCCAGACGGCTGGTGCCCAAACGGAAATATTCGTTGTTCAACCACTCTTCTCCCAATACCTCCTTTACGATGGTATAATATACCAATGCATCGTGTACGGTATTGATACCTCCAGCGGGTTTGAAACCAACTTTTCTGCCCGTTGTCTGGTAGTATTCTTTAATAGCTTCACACATCACGTAGGCAGCTTCCGGAGTCGCGGCAGGTTGCTGTTTTCCGGTCGATGTCTTAATGAAATCACCTCCGGCATACATTGATAGGATAGAGGCTTTTTTGATGTTTTCAGCAGTTGCCAGTGCGCCTGTTTCCAGAATTACTTTCAAGTGTTTGTCTTTGCATACCTCTTTCAATTCTTCGATTTCATCGCACATTGTTTCGTAGTCTCCGCTTAGGAATTTGCCTACAGAGATAACGATATCTATTTCGGTTGCTCCTGCGCTGATAGCCAAAGCTGTTTCCGCTACTTTCACTTCAATAAATGTCTGTGATGAAGGGAATCCTGCAGATACGGCAGCGATGTTTACGTTGTCTGCTTCGAGGGTATCGCTTACAATTCCGGCCATGTTGGGATATACGCAGATTGCAGCTACATTGTCGATATCGGGATATTTGTCAACAAACTGATTCACTTTTTCTGTAAACTGCATTACGTGTTCTTCGGTATCAGTTGTATTGAGTGTAGTCAGGTCGATGCAGTGGAACAGCAATTTCTTAACCTCTACAGTATTGTTTTCATCTACTTTTTGGGCGATGATTTCGGCAACTTTTGCTTTTACATCTTCGTCTTTTAGATTTGTATGGTATTTGCTCAATGCATCTTCATACTTGTTTCTTCCCTCATTTGTTTCCATTTTCTGTAAGTTTAGGGTTGTTGATATGTCTTTCTTTATCTCGATTCGTTTTCTTTTCCAAGTTGTGTTGGAAGGCTTCTGTCAGGTCTACTCCTGTTTGGTTGGCCAGGCAAATCAGTACCCATAGCACATCGGTCATCTCGTCAGCCAAGTTGCATTCCTCGCCTTTTTTGAACGACTGATCGCCATATTTCCGGGCTATGACCCGTGCCAGTTCGCCCACCTCTTCGGTTAAAACAGCCATATTGGTCAGTTCGCTGAAGTAGCGTACTCCATAGGTTTTAATCCATTTGTCAACTTCTTCTTGTGCTTCTCGGAGGGTCATTATTCTTTATTTTTAGTATCGATAAGGATGGTCACCGGGCCATCATTCAGTAATTCTACTTTCATGTCTGCACCGAATTCTCCAGTCTGGATTTCCTTGCCCAATGCGATGCTTAGTTCGTTGCAAAACGTATTGTATAAGGGGATGGAGATGTCGTGTTTGGCAGCCTTGATATACGAGGGACGGTTTCCTTTTTTAGTCGATGCAAACAGGGTAAATTGGCTTACCGTAAGGATTTCTCCGCCATTATCCAGTATGGAGCGGTTCATCACACCCTCTTCATCGTCGAATATGCGAAGGTTCACAATCTTTTTGCAGAGCCAGCTGATGTCTTCCTCATTGTCGGCTTCTTCGATGCCTAAAAGGATTAGAAGTCCTTTTCCGATGGACGATTTGCAATGTCCGTCAATGGTTACTGATGCGTGGGTTACTCGTTGTATTACTACTCTCATTTTAATTATTTTCGTCTTTGTTCACCCACAAAGTTACGAATAAACCGTTTAATCTTTCAGGTTTTCACGGATTATTTTGGCTTTTGCCTCTCCGATGACCCGTATTAGCTCTTCCATAGGGGTTTCTTTGATGCGTTTGACACTTTTAAATTCTTTCAGCAGGGCTGTTTTTGTCACTTCACCGATGCCTTTGATTTGGTCGAGTGCCGACTGAGTTTGTCGTTTGCTTCGCTTTTCTTTGTGGAAAGTGATGGCAAACCGATGCACTTCATCCTGGATTTGTGTGAGCAAGCGGAAGAGGGGACTGTTTTGTTTAAGTCCGATTACTTGGGGCGGAAAACCGTATAAGAGTTCAGAGGTGCGATGCCGGTTGTCTTTGGCAAGGCCGGCAATGGGGATAGACAGTCCTAACTCGTCTTCTACAACCTGTCTTACCACTTCCATTTGTCCCTTTCCACCGTCGGTAATGATGAGGTCGGGCAGGGGTGTTTCCTCTGTGATGGCACGCGAATAACGGCGACGAACCACCTCTTGCATTGAGGCATAGTCGTCTGGTCCCTCCACGGTTTTGATGAGGTATTTCCGATATTCTTTTTTTGATGGTTTTGCGTTTTTAAAGACTACGCAGGCTGCTACAGCGTCGCTTCCTTGGATGTTTGAGTTGTCGAAACATTCGATTTGCAGGGGAAGTTTGGACAAATGGAGTTCTTCTTGGATTTCTTTCATCAGGCGAACACTCCGTTGTTCCGGATTCAGTTTCTCTTGTTGTTTCAGCCGGTCTGCTTTGTATTGTTTTACATTGAGTAGCGATAAGTCGAGCAGTGTCTTTTTGTCGCCTCGTTGGGGAATGGTAAATGTCACGTTGCTCAATTCCAAATCCAGTTCGAAAGGCACGATGATTTCGCGCGAAAGACTTTTGTAGCGTTCTCTCATCTCTACGATGCCGAGGGCAAGCAGTTCCTCCCGACTTTCATCCATGCGTCTTTTATATTCGAATGTGAACGCTTGGTTGATGCATCCGTTGGTGATGTGCAAGTAATTGATGAATGCCGTATGTTCTTCCAGCGCAATGGAGAATACGTCGATGTTGTGCAGAACCCGACTTACCACAGCCGATTTAGCACTGTAGTTCTCGATTAAATCGTATTTTTCCTTGAGCCTTTGGGCTTCTTCAAAGCGTAGTTCAGCTGCCAACTCTTGCATTTGCTCCAGTAGTGAGCGGCATATCTCCTGCGTATTACCTTTCAATATTTCTTTTATTTCACCGATGTTCTGCATGTATTCATCGTGCGATTGTTGCGCGATGCAGGGGCCCATACAATTCTTGATATGGTATTCTAAGCAGACATTAAATTTCCCGCTTCGGATGCTTTCCGGACTTAGTGGCAGGTGGCATGTGCGCAGGGGATACAGTTGTTTGATGAGCTCAAGCACCGCATTCATCGATGGTATGTGGCTGTATGGGCCGTAATAGGTGGAACCGTTTCGGACGATTTTTCGGGTTTTGAATACCCGTGGGAAGTATTCATTGCTTACGCAGATAGAAGGATATGTCTTGTCATCTTTCAGTAGTACGTTGTAGCGTGGTTTGTATTTTTTGATGAGGTTGTTCTCCAATAAGAGGGCATCTTCTTCTGTTTTCACCACGATGTAGCGTATATCTGCAATTTTGCTTACCAACACCCGCGTCTTTCCCGGTTCGTGTTCTCGGTTGAAATACGATGAAACCCTCCTTTTTAGGTTTTTTGCTTTCCCTACATAGATGATGGTCCCTTCATCGTTCAGGTATTGGTATATTCCCGGACCTGAGGGTAGGTTGTTTACGATACCCTTCAGGTAGTCGGTTGTTCTTAGTTCTTCGGTTGCCATTCTTCGGTCAATACGTTCTTTATCGAGTGGAATAGTTGAAAGAAATTCCCCATCATGGAGTACCATAATGGGGAATGATGTTTTTTTAAAGCGTTAATACAGCGTCGACGTGTGTATCGTTGGCAAAAACGCTACGTCCGTTCAGGTCTTTTAGTTCGATGAGGAAGTTGATGTAGACGTCTTTTGGACCGAACTTTTTCACCAGCTTATAGGCGGCTTCCATTGTTCCTCCGGTAGCTAACAAGTCGTCGTGTACCAAAACTACATCGTTTTCATCGAGTGCATCTTTGTGGATTTGGATGGTATCTTTTCCGTATTCTTTGTCGTAACTTTCTTCCAATGTTTCGCTGGGCAGTTTCCCGGGTTTACGGATGGGCACAAAACCTGCTCCTAAACGAGTCGCTAAAATTGGGCCCATGATGAAACCGCGCGATTCAATTCCTACTACTTTGGTGATGCCTTTGTCTTTGTACATTTCATAAAGGATATCGGATAGTTCCTGCAAATCCTGTGGGTCTTTAAACAGGGTTGTTACATCGCGGAACAAGATGCCCGGTATGGGGAAATCCTTTACGTTTCGGATGTGTTTGATAAGTGTTTCTTTGCTCATACTTAGTATTTTAAAATTATTAGTTCAATCTTTTGTTTCACGTGAAACTTAGGCCTGTTATCGCCCCAAAAGCACTAATAAGACGTTGATGTCGCTGGGGGATATGCCTGGGATGCGACTGGCTTGTGCCAGGGTTTCCGGGTCTATCTTGATAAGCTTCTGACGGGCTTCAGTCGAGAGCGAATTAAGCGAGGCGTAGTCGAACTTGCCTTTGATACGGATGGCTTCCAAACGTTGAATCTTTTGGGCAATCATTCGCTCGCGTTCAATGTATCCTTGATACTTGATTTGTATTTCGGCTGCTTCGATGATTTCTTCTTTGCGCTCGTTCAACTTGTCAAGTTCGCGGTGGAATGCGCTTACATGCTCTGCGATGTTTTCAATTGTAATCTGCGGACGGTTGATAATATCGATAAGTTTGCAGCCCTGACGTAGGGGAGCGGTGCCCAACTGTTCCAACGCCGGATTGATTAAGTTTGCTTTGATTGAGAAGTTGGCTGCATAGTCGATGATATGTTGTACAGCTTCTCGTTTTTTCCGGAGTAATTCGTAGCGGTCTGCTTTGGCCAGTCCCAACCGATACGAGCGTTCGGTCAGTCGCATATCAGCATCATCTTGTCTGAGTAGGATTCTGTATTCTGCTCTTGATGTAAACATACGGTAAGGTTCGTCTACGCCCTTTGTTACCAAGTCATCGATGAGAACGCCGATATATGCTTCATCGCGCCCCAAGATAAATGGTTCACCGCCGTGGCAATTGATGTGTGCATTGATACCGGCTATGATTCCTTGTCCGGCTGCTTCTTCGTAACCGGTGGTTCCGTTTACTTGTCCGGCAAAGAATAAGTTCTTGATTCTTTTCGATTCCAACGTATGTTTAAGTTGG
Source organism: Bacteroides sp. (assembly GCA_019417975.1). Lineage (GTDB taxonomy): Bacteria > Bacteroidota > Bacteroidia > Bacteroidales > Bacteroidaceae > DYCT01. The sequence continues at coordinate 498 of DYCT01000115.1, read as the reverse complement.
GTAGGATCGAAGTAATCATACTCAATGGCATACCCCGGACGGTAAATCACCAGATCTTTAAATGCAGGGACTTTCTTTAAAGCTTCTATTTGTATATTCATCGGAAGTGATGAAGAGAAACCATTCAAGTAAAGTTCCTGTGTTGTCTCTCCTTCCGGTTCCAAGAAAAGCTGATGCTGCTCCTTGTCAGGAAAGGTCACAATCTTGGTTTCAATGCTGGGACAATAGCGGGGGCCTATACTTTGAATCTGTCCGTTGAAAAGGGGAGAATCCGGCAGTCCCTCACGCAACACACGATGCGCTTCTTCGTTCGTAAAGCAAGTCCAGCATGGGAGTTGTTTCAGGTGACGCACACTAGTATCCATGAACGAAAATTTGTGGAAGTCACATTCTCCATCCTGGGTTTCCATATATTCATAGTGTACACTTCGTCCGTCTATGCGTACAGGGGTACCGGTTTTCATGCGTCCGTATTCGATGCCATGTCTTGCGATAGAC
>DYCT01000114.1 GCA_019417975.1 Bacteroides sp. | reverse complement strand
CTCGGGAGGTATCCAAGGAGGAATCAGCAATGGTGAAGATATTTATTTCCGAGTAGCATTCAAACCTGTACCTACCGTCAAAATGGAACAACATACGGTAAATGCCAACGGATACGATACAACTCTGACAATACGTGGCCGACATGACCCCTGCGTGTTGCCCCGAGCAGTACCCATCGTAGAAGCAATGGCTGCCCTAACCCTATTGGATTATTATCTATTAGATAAAACCACACAACTTTAACAATAAAGAATAAACCTAATAAAAACCCATATACCGATGAAAAAATACATTGAAGAGCATGAAGCTCAATTTTTAGACGAATTATTCAGTTTAATACGAATTCCGTCTATCAGTTCTCAACCAGAACACAAAGACGACATGAGTGCTTGCGCCCAACGTTGGAAACAACTACTATTGAAAGCCGGAGCAGACGAAGCAGAAGTTATGCCCTCTGCAGGAAATCCCATTGTTTTCGCTCAAAAAACCGTAGACCCGAATGCCAAAACAGTATTGGTATATGCACACTACGATGTGATGCCGGCTGAACCATTAGAGCTTTGGAAAAGCAAGCCCTTTGAACCGGAAATACGCGATGGACGTATTTGGGCACGTGGTGCCGACGATGACAAAGGCCAATCGTTTATCCAAGTAAAAGCATTCGAATATCTGGTACGCCAAGGTCTGCTACACCATAACGTAAAATTTATCTTTGAAGGAGAAGAAGAAATTGGTTCTCCTAGCTTGGAACAGTTCTGCCAGAACCACAAAGAATTACTGAAAGCAGATATCATCCTGGTATCAGACACCAGCATGTTAGGAACTGACCTACCTTCGCTTACCACCGGATTGCGCGGATTGGCTTACTGGGAAATTGAAGTTACCGGTCCGAACCGCGACCTACACTCTGGTCACTTCGGTGGTGCTGTAGCCAACCCTATCAATACCCTCTGCAAGATATTAGCACAAGTAGTAGATGAAAAAGGGCGCATCACTGTTCCTCATTTCTACGATGACGTAGAAGAAGTACCGGCTTCTGAACGCGAGATGATTGCCCAAATTCCTTTCAACGAAGAAAAATACAAAGAAGCAATCGGTGTAAAGGAGCTATTCGGCGAAGAAGGATACTCTACCCTTGAACGCAACAGCTGTCGTCCATCATTCGACATTTGTGGCATTTGGGGAGGCTATACCGGAGAAGGTTCGAAAACCGTATTACCATCGAAAGCATACGCCAAAGTATCATGCCGACTGGTAGCTAACCAAGACCACGAGAAGATTTCTCGCCTGTTTGCCGACTACATTCACGAAATTGCACCAGCTTCGGTTCAAGTAAAAGTAACCCCAATGCATGGTGGTCAAGGCTATGTTTGCCCAATCACCCTTCCTGCTTACAAAGCCGCAGAAGCCGGATTTACCAAAGCATTCGGCAAAAAGCCTTTGGCTGTACGTCGTGGCGGAAGTATTCCTATCATTTCTACTTTCGAACAAGTTTTGGGCATCAAAACCATCCTGATGGGCTTTGGACTGGAATCAAATGCAATCCACTCGCCCAACGAGAACATACCTCTCGATATCCTACGAAAAGGTATCGAGGCAGTAACTGAGTTCCACCTCCGCTACGATGATTGATACTCAAAAAATGATTTAGATTAAAAAAAACAGTCTTACTATCTTAACACGCCACCTCACCACGGAAAAGTTATCCGCAAATGAGGTGGCTTCTTTTTTATCAGACAAAATCGACTCTATTGAGCTAAACCCACCTAAAAAGTAAGAGCAAACAGTCTAAGAAAGCCTCTTTTGAACACCTTTTCAGCAATTAAACCGAAGGAAAGAAGATTATTTGCAAAAAGTTTCTTATTTTTGTAGCAAATTTGAGTTAATATATAAGAGAATGAACTTATTAGAACTAAGTGAACAGGAAATTATCAGACGGAACAGTCTGAACGAATTGCGAGCTATGGGTATTAACCCTTACCCCGCAGAAGAGTATGTAACCACTGCATTTTCAACTGACATAAAAGCCGAATTCGATGACAATGCTGAGAAACCCCGTCAAGTATCTATCGCCGGCCGTATGATGAGCCGACGCATCATGGGTAAAGCATCATTTATCGAACTTCAAGACTCAAAAGGCCGTATCCAGGTGTATATCACCCGCGATGATATCTGTCCGGACGAAAATAAAGATATGTATACTACTGTATTCAAACGTCTATTGGACTTGGGCGACTTCATCGGTATCGAAGGATACGTATTCCGTACCCAAATGGGCGAAATCAGTGTACACGCACAAAAGCTGACAGTCTTGGCTAAAAGCCTCAAGCCACTGCCTATCGTAAAATATAAAGACGGTGTAGCATACGACTCATTCGAAGATCCGGAATTGCGCTATCGTCAACGCTATGTAGACCTTATTGTAAATGACGGCGTAAAAGATACTTTCTTGAAACGTGCCAAAATCATCCAGACCATGCGCTCCGTGCTCGATGAAGCAGGCTATACAGAAGTGGAAACTCCGATTCTACAATCAATCCCGGGTGGTGCCAGTGCACGTCCATTTATCACACACCACAACTCTCTTGATATGGACTTATATCTGCGTATCGCTACTGAGCTATACTTGAAACGTCTCATTATCGGTGGCTTCGAAGGTGTATATGAAATTGGCAAGAACTTCCGCAACGAAGGAATGGATAAAAACCACAACCCGGAATTCACCTGCATGGAGCTATATGTACAATATAAAGACTACAACTGGATGATGGAATTTACCGAAAAGATGCTGGAACGTATCTGTGTAGCAGTAAATGGCAGCACAGACACCGTGATAGACGGAAAGACCATCAGCTTCAAAGCTCCTTATCGTCGTCTTCCCATCTTGGAAGCCATCAAAGAAAAGACCGGCTACGATTTGGCAGGAAAAGACGAAGCAGAAATCCGCGAAGTGTGCAAAGCTCTCAATATGGAGATTGACGACACAATGGGAAAAGGCAAGCTGATTGACGAAATCTTCGGTGAATTCTGCGAAGGTACTTTCATCCAACCAACCTTTATTACCGACTATCCGGTAGAAATGTCACCGCTGACTAAGATGCACCGTAGCAAGCCGGGGCTGACCGAACGTTTCGAGTTGATGGTAAACGGAAAGGAATTGACGAATGCCTACAGCGAGCTAAACGACCCAATCGACCAGGAAGAGCGTTTCAAAGAACAACTTCGTCTGAGCGAAAAGGGAGACGACGAAGCTATGTTCATCGACCAAGACTTCCTAAAAGCACTACAATATGGTATGCCTCCTACATCGGGTATCGGTATCGGTATTGACCGACTCACTATGCTCCTTACCGGCAAACCTTTCATTCAAGAAGTTTTGTTCTTCCCGCAAATGCGTCCGGAGAAAGTAACTCCAAAAGACAACGCAGACAAATATGTAGCTCTCGGCATCAGCGAAGACTGGGTACCTGTTATTCAGAAAGCAGGCTACAATCTGGTAGCCGACATGAAAGAGGTAAACCCACAAAAGCTCCATATGGACATCTGCGGACTGAATAAAAAATATAAACTGGGACTGACCAACCCCACTGTGAAAGAAGTGGAAGAGTGGATCAGCCATATTAATTAAGGATTGGGAAACGACATACCTTGCCTGCCCGTTCAGACAAGGTATGTTGCACCGAAACTGAATAATTATGAAACTACCCGGAAGAATCGCAATCATGGGCGGAGGCAGTTGGGCAACCGCTATCGCTAAGATGGTATTAGGACAGGAAGAGGAAATCAACTGGTATATGCGCCGTGACGACCGTATCGAAGATTTCAAACGTCTCGGACACAACCCGGCCTATCTCACGGGCGTAAAGTTTGATGTAAAACGAATCCATTTCTATTCGAACATCAACGATGCAGTGAAAGCATCCGATACATTGGTATTCGCTACACCTTCGCCTTACGTGAAATCGCACTTGAAAAAGCTCAAAACCAAAATCAAGGACAAATTCATCGTAACAGCCATCAAGGGTATTGTCCCCGATGAAAACATGATTATATCCGATTATCTGACACGCATGTATAACGTACCGGCTAAAAATATTGCGGTATTGGCAGGTCCTTGCCATGCCGAAGAAGTAGCCTTGGAACGCCTGTCGTACCTAACTGTGGCTTGCCCCGATAAGGCCAAAGCACACGCTTTTGCCCAAAAACTGAGCAACCATTTCATCAAGACATCTGTCAGCGACGACGTAGCCGGCATCGAATACGGCTCGGTACTCAAAAATGTGTATGCCATTGCAGCCGGTATCTGTAGTGGTTTGAAATACGGCGATAACTTCCAGGCCGTGCTTATATCGAATGCCATTCAGGAGATGAACCGCTTTGTCAACACCGTACACCCCATCAATCGCCAAGTGAGCGACTCGGTGTATCTAGGCGACTTGCTGGTGACCTCCTACTCCAACTTCAGCCGTAACCGTACATTTGGCTCTATGATTGGAAAAGGATATTCAGTGAAAAGCGCACAGATAGAAATGGAAATGATAGCAGAAGGCTATTACGGAACCAAGTGTATTAAGGAAATTAACAAGCACTACCACGTAAACATGCCTATTCTGGATGCTGTCTACAACATCTTGTACGAACGTATTTCACCGATGATAGAAATCAAATTATTAACTGATTCGTTCAGATAAAAACAATAACCTTATGAAAAAAATTCAACTAAACATCGAAAAAGTATTGAGTTTCATTAGCAAAGAAACCATTGCTGCTTACGAGACAAAGACCAAAGCCTATATCCATACATTGGAAGACGGAACCGGCAAAGGAAACGATTTCTTAGGTTGGTTGCATCTGCCCTCGTCTATTACCCCCGAGCACCTCAACGACTTGAAAGAAGCCGCACAAGTGTTGCGCGAAAACTGCGAAGTGGTAGTAGTAGCCGGTATCGGTGGTAGCTATTTGGGAGCACGCGCTGTAATAGAAGCGTTAAGCAACAGCTTCCAATGGCTTCTCGACAAGAAAGAAGGTCCTACGATGATTTACGCCGGACACAACATCAGCGAAGACTATCTATACGAACTGACTTCTTTCTTGAAAGACAAAAAGTTCGGTGTCATCAATATTTCTAAATCAGGAACAACCACCGAAACAGCTTTAGCTTTTCGCTTGTTAAAAAAACAATGCGAAGATCAACGTGGCAAAGAAATGGCCCGCAAAGTAATCATTGCTGTTACCGATGCTAAAAAAGGAGCAGCACGTACCACAGCCGACAAAGAAGGTTACCGCTCGTTCATCATCCCCGACAATGTAGGAGGTCGTTTCTCTGTACTGACTCCGGTAGGTTTGCTGCCCATCGCTGTAGCCGGATTCGACATCGAAAAATTAGTGGCAGGTGCACGCGAAATGGAAGCAATATGCAGCAATCCGGAAACTCCGTTCTGGGAAAACCCATCTGCTGTATATGCTGCTACTCGTAACGAATTGTACCGCCAGGGCAAGAAGATTGAAATCTTGGTAAACTTCCAACCTAAACTACATTATGTATCAGAATGGTGGAAACAGCTGTACGGAGAGTCAGAAGGTAAAGACGGAAAAGGAATCTTCCCTGCATCAGTCGATTTTTCTACCGACTTGCACTCTATGGGTCAATGGATTCAGGAAGGCGAACGCAGCATCTTCGAAACAGTTATTTCAGTAGCTGCCACTCAGCACAAACTGGAAGTTCCTTCAGACGAAGAGAACTTGGATGGTCTGAACTTCTTGGCCGGCAAACGTGTGGACGAAGTAAACAAGATGGCAGAACTGGGAACTCAGTTGGCACACGTAGATGGTGGCGTACCTAACCTTCACCTCACCATGCCTGAACTGACTGAGGAATATTTGGGTCAGCTGATTTATTTCTTCGAAATGGCTTGCGGTATCAGTGGCTATATCCTGGAAGTAAACCCATTCAACCAACCGGGTGTAGAAGCTTACAAGAAAAACATGTTTGCTTTGCTTAACAAACCGGGTTACGAAGCTGAATCAAAAGCAATCCGCGAACGTTTGTAATCAGCAATAAACATATAAAGCAAAAAACGCTACTTGCGAGTATCACACTCTGCTAGTAGCGTTTTTTATTGCTTTATATCAATTCAATCCTCGTCCAAATCATCATCCCAGACATCGTCCTTCTCCAAGATTAAAAAAGAGATTTCCTCACGAATACCGTTATGCTCTGTATTCAAATACATTTTCAATTTTAACTCTTCACCCTCGTAATGCGCTACTCGAGTCAGAACCTCCACTTTTGTGCAGGCCACTCCATCCCTAAACCGCAACAAAGCATCCGACAGATTGGTCATACCAGTATCGCTCACATCTTCCTTTATATAGGTAAGGTCACGCAAATGTTCTTCGTCTGCATCCTCTTTCTCACATTTCACTTGAGCGCTAAACGACTTTAGCGTACCATCATCAACAGAAAGAGATGTAAACACCCTCACCTCTGCATCGTATGGAATCAAGTATTCTTCCTGTAACATCACTTTCTCACGATTCACATACACCGAATCGACTGCAATGACAGGCTCACCGCCCACCTCTTGCTCGCAAGAGCATAACAATAAAGGAATCAGCAATGTAAAGAACCAGTAATTTCTCATCTTTTTAGTTATAAAATCGAATATATGGTGTAAATAT
>DYCT01000113.1 GCA_019417975.1 Bacteroides sp. | reverse complement strand
CCCAATAGTCGCCAAAACGCATCGCCTGTCTTGCAGAAAGTCATTTCTCGTATTCAGCAGGAATGCAAAGAAGGAGAAGAGATTGTACTTCGTTTTGCCGAGGGACAATACCATTTCTATGAGAAAGGGGCTGCTGTGCGCGAGTATTACATTTCCAATCACGACCAGGATAATCCAAAGAGGGTAGGGCTTGCTTTGGAAGATATGAAGAACTTGACAGTCGATGGACAAGGTGCTGACTTGATTTTTCATGGGCGTATGCTTCCTCTATCCATTCTTCGTTCGGAAAACTGTACGTTGAAGAATTTACATATCGATTTTGCTAATCCGCATATTGCCCAAGTAAAAGTGGTAGAGAGCGACCCGCAGAAAGGAGTGGTTTTCGAACCGGCTCCGTGGGTGAACTACCGTATTTCGAAGGATTCACTTTTTGAGAATTATGGTGAAGGATGGGCAATGCGTCATAACTATGGCATTGCGTTCGAGGGAGATATCCGACATCTGGTTTATAACACCAGCGATTTGCCTTGTCCGATGGAGGGTGTTCGTGAGATTACACCTGGTCGGATTCTTGCTCCGGCATGGAAAGATACACGTGTAGTGTCGGGTACAGTTGTGGCTTTGCGTGGATGGATGCGTCCGGCACCGGGCATCTTTTTGTCGCACGATGTGAATACAACGCTTGACAATGTACAGGTACACTATGCCGAAGGGATGGGGCTACTGGCTCAGCTTTGCGAGAACATCACGCTGGAGAAATTTGGAGTTTGTTTGCGGGGCGAAAACGACCCACGCTATTTTACGACTCAGGCTGATGCTACTCATTTTTCGAGCTGTAAAGGAAAGATTATTTCTTGCAATGGTTTGTATGAAGGGATGATGGACGATGCCATCAATGTGCATGGCACTTATCTGAAAGTGGTGAAACGGGTGGACGATTATACATTGATAGGCCGTTATATGCACCATCAGGCATGGGGATTTGAGTGGGGTTGTCCGGGTGATGAAGTACAGTTTGTCCGTTCCAATACGATGGAGTTGGTGGGGAAGACCAATCGCATCGTAACTATCCGTTCGTATGATAAGCAGCAGATTGCGGGAGCACGTGAGTTTCTGATTACTTTTGCCGAACCGGTGGAAGCAGAAATCAGCGAGCAGCAAGGATATGGTATCGAAAACCTTACTTGGACTCCGGAGGTCTTGTTTGCCGATAATGTGGTGCGTAATAACCGGGCTCGGGGCGCATTGTTCAGTACACCTCGAAAAACAGTAGTGGAGAACAACCTGTTTGACCACACATCGGGTACGGCTATTTTGCTCTGTGGCGACTGCAATGGCTGGTTCGAAACAGGTGCTTGTCGGCATGTCATCATCCGCAAAAATCGTTTCGTCAATGCGTTGACCAGTTTGTTTCAGTTTACCAATGCTGTAATTTCCATCTATCCGGAAATTCCCAATCTGCAGGGACAGCAGAAATATTTCCACGGAGGTCCGGAGGGAGGCATCGTGATAGAAGATAATGTTTTTGAAACTTTTGATGTACCTATTCTGTATGCTAAGTCGGTCGATGGATTGATTTATCGTCGGAATGTCATCAAGAGCAATACCGATTACAAACCGTTCCATCCCAATCAGCGTCGTTTTTGGCTGGAGCGAGTAACGAATATAAGTATTACAGAATAATGCAAATACGCGAATAGAATGAAGATTTTACATACGGCCGATTTACATATGGGTCAGATTATTTATCAGAGTTACGAACGTAGTGATGAGCATGCACACTTTTTCCGTCAGCTCATGGAATGGTGTCGGGAAGAAAAGCCGGATGCTTTGCTGGTGAGTGGTGATATATTTGATATTCAGCAACCTTCTGCTACTACCAAACAGGCATTTACCGAATACTTTGTTGATATTCGTCGGTGGTGTCCCGATATGCATATTGTCATTGTGGCAGGCAATCACGATTCCGCTTCACGTGTACAGGCCGATTCGGCGGTATGGGGATTGTGCATGACACATGTCGTAGGTAGTGGACCGGGCATGGACGAGGAAGAAGGGTGGCAGGAGAAATACATCGTGCGGCTACCAAGCGGTTATATTGTGGCAATGCCTTATATGATTGGTGAACGACGCGAACAGCTGCAGTCGATACTCGACCGGGTGGCGGCTGAAAATAAGGAAGGAAAACCGGTAGTGATGATGGGACATACAGCCGTAGCGGGGTTGGATGTGACAGGACATACTTTTGAAATCGGGAAACTGAAGACGCAGTCGGTCGAGGACTTGGGCTGTGGTTACGACTATCTGGCTTTGGGACATATTCACAAGCCGCAGACCATCGGACATCAAGACGATGCAATGAAAGAGCAGGTAGCATATCCTTCTCCGGTAGTCCGTTATGCCGGCAGTGCCTTGCATGTCAGTTGCGATGAATGCTATCCGCATACCGTCAGTCTGGTGGAGATAGACCGGCATGGAGGCAAGGTGAACATTCGTCAGCTTCGTATTGATGAGTTGCGTCATTTTTATGTTTTACCGGAACAGGGCGAAGCGTTTGCCGATGCCGATGAGGCTGTTCGGCAGGTGAAGGAGTTTGCCCATACCCATCAGTCGGGATATGTTCGGCTGAAGATGGATGTGAAAACCCAGTTGCCGTCCGATTTCAACCAACGGATTTACGATGTACTGGCTCCGTATGGGGAGGAGGTACGTTACAATCCGAAGGTGATATGGACGGGGTGTCCGGATACCGATAAAGATGAAACGAAGCAGGTGTTCGAGGTTGCCGAACTTCAACAGATGACAGACCCGATGCAGTTTATCGAGAAGACCATCAGTCAGTATCCGGGGTTCGAACTGGAAGAACTTCGTGCAGCCTTTGCCGAAGTCGAGGTGGAAGTGAAGCGGATGCAGGAAGAAGAACGGAAGAAAGCTAAGCCCGTTAAGAAAGGAGAAGGTGAAAAGGAAGACTAAAGGATAAATGTACGTATGAGAATCAAAGAATTACATCTTAGAAATATTGCTTCGATAGAGCAGGCGGATATCGATTTTGAAAACGGACTGAACGATGCTGTTACCGGACTGCCTGCCAATATCTTTTTGATTTCCGGCGATACCGGTGCCGGGAAGTCGGTCATCCTCGATGGTATCTCGATGGCACTTTATAAGAAGACGCCTCGTACGGAGAGCACGATGGATAAGAAAAACAATAGTTTTTTCAATAACGAAGGCGAGAATGTCAAAATCAATAGTATCGAGCAATACACACGGTTGGGCATTGCTGAGAAAGATGAATGTTATAGTGAGGTGTTGTTCGAGGGGAATGATGGGACAGACTATCGGGTCCGACTTACATTGGGCATTTACAAATCGAACCGGGATAAAGAGACGGGCGAGCGTTATTTGAAGTACCGTTCGCCGGTATGGCAATATTCGGTAGAAGAAGGCAAATGGGAAAAAGTGGAAGCAAATACAGGACAGCCTATTCTGGGTGCTGTCGGACTGACTTTCGAACAGTTTGGGCGTATGGCAATGCTGGCACAGGGACAGTTCGCCTCTTTTCTGACGGGTAACAAAGCTGAGCGAGAATCTATCTTGGAACAGCTGACCAATACGGAGCTTTTCTCTACTTATGGAGAAGCTGTCAAAAATTTGTATGGCAGGGCAAAGAGCGAAAGAGACGACGCTAAAAAAGTGTATGATACAGAGAAGCAACATACGCTGTCTGCCGAAGAACTCGACAGGTTGAATCGGGAGTTGCAGGAAGCCGAAGGGCGAAAGAAAGCTTTGGATGTCGAGGTAAATGTGTTGGAGGAAAAATGCAAGCGGATAGAGCTGATTGAGCATTGCATCCGGTCGCGTACAGAAGCGGTTCAGGCTTTGCAAAGGTTGGAGGCAGAGAGAATGGGGGAAGAATACGGGCGACGGAATGGCCTCGTCCGGGAATGGGATGCAACGGAGTCGATACGCGGAGAACTGAAAAATCGGCAGCAGGCTATACTGAAGAAGAAAGATGTTGAGGATAAGCTACAGGACGGAAAAAGAATGTTTGTAGTACTTTCGGCTGATAGGCTTGCTCGTGAAAATCAATTGACTCTTTTAGAAGAGCAGATTGCTGCGGAGGAAGTTGGGCTGAGACAGGTGCAGAGTCGCGAAGAACTGTATGCCAAGGCAGAGACTGTGTGCTTGCAGCTTGGACAATACAATGAAAAGACGGAGAAAATGAACCGTATCGCTCAGCAACTGGTTGTGGAGAAAGGGAAAACCGATGAATTGCAGCTACTGGCAAAGGATGCTACTGAGGCTGCTGAAAAGGCAAACGAACAGGTAGAAACCAATCGGAAACAGATTGATGAAATAGCCAGGAAACGGAAGAACCTGAATCCGGCACTGGTGAACACGGCAATTGATGAGGCGCATCGGAAGAATCAGTTGCTGGAAGAGATTCGCTCTCGGCTAAATAAACTGGAGGAGGAAAAACAGGAATACGAACAATTGCAGCAGACCATAGGGCAAGACGAAAAACGTTTGTTGGAGTATCAGGAACAATGGTGTGTTGCGGAAGAACGTTATCAAAAGGTACGTGGTGAGAATGAACGTGCTCAATCCTTGCTCACGACGATGAAAATGAGTGTGGAAACTACATTGGTCGAACTTCGTAAGCGGATGGTTGAAGAACAGGTGGATGTATGTCCGCTTTGTGGTCAGAAACTTAGCATGTTGTTGCACGAAGACGATTTCAAGCAGATGCTTTCGCCTTTGCAGCAGAAAGAAAGACAAACCAAAGAAAAATTGGTGGCTGCGGAAAAAAGTCGGAATCAAGCGAAGGGTGCTTACGACAAGCATCATGGTATTTTGGAAACCAATCGGAAGAGTTTAGAATCGGTCGGTAAAGGGATGCAGAAGTGTAAGAGCGACTTGCAGCAAATAGCTCTGAAGGTAGCTCTTGATGTGGATAAGCCTTTGTTGTCCCAATTAGAACAGGCGGTAAAGGTAGTAGCTGACCGGCTGGCTGCTTTGCGACAGCAACAACAGGAAGCCGAGACGCTGCAACAGCAGATTGGAATATTGAATAAGGATGCCGGCTTACTGGATGCCAACCGGAAGAAAGCGGAACAGAAAAAAGCAGAAGTAGATAAGCAGGTCGACCAAAATCGGTTGGCGGTCGAGACCATGGAAAAAGACGTTGCTGAGTGCAGACAGCAATTGGAACAACTTGTTATGCTGCTTTCGACCGATTTGGATGCATTCTATCCTGTATGGAAGACCGATAGCCAAGAGGTTCAAGAGATGCTGAAACGAGAGACTGATATCTACAAAAATCGGAAACAAAAGCTTGCCGACCATAAAGCTAAACTGGAGAAAGAGCAGATAACGATGCGCTCTTTGGCTGCAAACCGTTCTTCTATCTTGGATTTGTATGCCGATTGGGATGAACCGGTGAAACCTGAAATATATCCTTGCTTGGACATCAACTCCCAATGGACTTCGCTCTTGGCTTGTGTCAATGCCACTCATTCAGAATTTCGGTCGTGCGAGCAGATTATCCGGAAGTCGTCCGAAACCTTGCACCGCTATTACGTTGAGGAGGGAACTACCGAAGAGGACCTATTGCTGCTGATGCAGTATAGCGTAAAAATACCGGAGATGCGCGCTTATCTCAATCGGGTGGCAGCAGAACAGAAATCGTGTGATGATGCGCTGCATAAGGCCGATGCCACCATCGCACAAACCATAAATCAGCTGGGAATGTCATCTGTAGAAGAAATTCCGGTGAAAACCGAATTGGAGGTGAAAAGGCAAGAACTGATGGGAGCTGTTCGGGAACAAATGGAAAAAATAGGTTCGGTGAAGGAGCAGCTCAATGCCGACCAGCGAAATACACTGAAGTTGCAGGAAAGTCTTCGCTGTTTGGAAAGGGCTGAACAAATGTTTGTGAAATGGGATAAATTGAACGCCATCTTTGGCGGAAGTCGTTTCCGTACCTTGGTACAGACCTATATCCTCCAGCCGTTGCTCAACAATGCCAATATCTATTTGGAGAAGATTACCGACCGTTATCTGCTGACGTGCAGCGAGGACAACGAGCAGTTGGCCATTCTTGTGCTCGATCGGTATAATAAGAACCAGGTACGCAGTGTTACGGTCCTTTCGGGCGGTGAGCGTTTCATGATTTCTTTGGCCTTGTCGCTTGCACTTTCTTCCTTAAATCGTCCGGATATGAATGTTAATATCCTTTTCATTGACGAGGGCTTTGGTACACTCGATGAGAGAAGTTTGGATTCGGTCATGAGTACATTGGAAAAGTTGCAGGAGATAGCCGGACAGACCAATCGTCGTGTGGGTATTATTTCGCATCGCGAAGAGCTTAACGACCGTCTGCCCGTACAGATTCGGGTCGTGAAGAAAGGTGAGGGCAAAAGCCGGGTAGAGTTGTTGGGCTGTCGGACTAAGAAATAAATGCGATAAGAAAATGCCAATCTGACAAAAATAGCAAAATGTCAAATTGTGCAATAATGCATATTCTTGCAATGCGAGATTCGCGAATTTGCAGACAAAATCCCTTTCGTTTGCAAATTCGCGAGTTTTGTTTTTGGAAGTCGCTGTGCTATAAGGTTGTACGTTGAAATCGATGCTTTTTAGCGTTTCTTTTCTTGTAAAAAACGAGGGGAAAATCAGGAAAATTTTGAGGGAACTATAGGTGCGTTTTCCAGGTATCTTAGGATACTTGGCGAAGTATCTTAAG